>NZER01000369.1 GCA_002690445.1 Candidatus Pacearchaeota archaeon | reverse complement strand
CTTCGAAGTGCTTTCGACTCATTTATCTAGCCTCCAATTACCTTGGACAGGTAAACGCAACCCGCATATCCAGTAGTTGCGTTACAGTGTTCGAGTAGTGCTGCGATCCCATCGGTGTCCCCATGCGGTCGCGGGATTCTTCTACCAGATCTCGAATTTCACCCTTCTGGATTGACTCGATGAGATAGTCGTGATATCGCTCCGGACTCGGCGTCGAAAAGAATTCATCGACCCACATGCCGTCGAGTGCGCCTCCTACTTTCAGACGCTTGTAGGAAAATTTCGTCACTTTGCTTGCTCCTGTTGATTTCGCTCCATCTGCTCTTGATCCCTTTTTCGAATTGCACACCTACGCATCCAGTAGGAAAATTTCGTCATTTCGCTTGCTCCTGTTACTCGGGAACCGTCGTTCGAAAAACGATCGTGTAGGTTTGCTCGGATTGCCTAGGCAGGCGTGTCACTTCCTGCCCCAGATAGGAAATGAGGCGACCCCCCATGGAAAAGTTTTGGGTGTGGACGTAGGGGCGCACCACTTCCACTTCGTCTTCGGTGACGCAGACGACTGTGCCCCAGCCAAAGGCTGCCCCCGGTTGATCTGCGAAAAGGTTTACCCGGTCTCCCAGCAGCAGCACGTTGGCGCGTTCGGTTACGACCTTTTCCTGATTTCCGGTCGCCAGCCGCAGACTCTCGGTTTGTTCTTTGGTCATGTTTTCCCCTAGTAGTTGGCGCGCTCGGCGAATCGGTCTCGATCGTCGTTCCACGCGCGGAATTCTCTCGCGCATTCGCGCGCCTCTCGGGTCCACTGGCAGTGGATTTCTCCACCATGCGGCCCATCGGCCCACTCTATGGAATGTTCCAGTGAGGCTTCAGCGCCTCTCTTCGTCCAGAAAAACTGGATACTTCCACCCCTCATCCCGTCGCAGTCCGTGCCGCCTTCCACGAGCAGCCACGGCTTGACGCGTTCTGAAACACGTCTCACTGCGCGCCATACTGGCAGGGGCATTAGCCCGCGCTGCCCGTAGGCGGAGATAAAGGGGGGTCGGAAAAGTCTTGCAATACTGGAAAGAATCCAATCCATGTCGTTTCAGTCTCCCTGTAGATTTCAACTGTGCGTGGGTGTGAACCATACAGTCTGGTTGTAAAAAGGAACAGGCCCCCTGGAGCTATTCTCCCGCTCGTGGAGAAGTCCAGGGAGCCTGTAATTCCCGTGGGGCCGTTCTACGCGTTGGCGCTGCGAACGATAACCCTCACGGGAAACCTAATTGAACCCGCGTGCCCGATCCCGCGCGGCTTCGATCTGCTCAATTTTCCGGCGCAGTCTGCGGCGCTGCCGGGAATTCAGGCGCGTACCCTCGGCGGGTAGCGTTCCCGTCTCCCGGGTGGCGAAGAGTAGGTTTAGCGTAGCGTCCGTTTCGAGTGCGGGCTTTCCAGCTACTCCAGCGCTCCGCTTGATATCAAGAGCCATGGCAGCGCCCCCTTGAGAGGCGTTTCGGCTGACTGCCGCGCGCCCTCGACGTCGATCGGATTGTGGCGTGCGGCAGCGGCTGGCTTTGTGACCCTGCGTTGGCATTGGTCGAAGGTGAGCTAGTACGGTTTCGGATGTAACCCGTTCGGACATCGTGTCCCCCTTATGCGCCTACCCTTCCGCGTGCGCCTTGCGGCGCGTTCGCTCCCCCTTTCGGGGGGGGCTGGCTTGACTGTGTTTTTCCTCGCTGGTGACAATGTTACTTATCGTACGTCGAGAAATTAACTTGACCCCCCCAGCAGGAGCAGAGGCAACTCGTGTGCATGGATGGCTGCAAGCTCCCGGAATCACTCATGAAAAGAATTTGAAAGTTTATTCTCAAGCGGGATCCAAGTGGAAAACTCCAGCAATACTGGAAGCCTCAGCAAGCGGCAGCCAACGTGCAGGAGTTGACTCAAGCTAGTGTCCGCGTAACCCTTTTAGGGTAGGGGCAGATAGGGGTTCCAATGGGACGGAAGAATTACGGTACGGCTGAAGGTCTTACAGAAAAGCAGAAGAGTTTCGTCCACCGTGTAATGGATCCTGAAACCCGAACGATTACGCAAGCTTACAGGGAGATTTATCACCCTAAGGGTATGTCAGTTGCACAGAGGAAGGCACAGGCAAATGAGGCGAGCCGGCTTTGGAATCACCCAGGAATTTTAGACTATGCGGGGCAAGTAAGGCGCACTATGGCGGCAGATCGTGCGCGTACCCTGCGGGGCGAGCGGGATCGGGTTCGAGATCGTTTATGGGCAGAAGTGGAGCAAGCAGAGCGCAGTTCCGACAGGATTGCAGCTTTACGCCTACTCGGTAGTCAGACAGGTGTGTCGATGTTTACCGAGAGACTGCAAGTGGCAGGTACAGTGACAGAGGAAATTTCCGATGCTGAGGTAATTGCCGAGATCGAGGCGATGCGTCGAGCACGAGAAGAAAGTTCGACAAATGCTGTAACGGACGTGTCGGCAGTGGAAGACTCTACGAATACTGTAAAGCTGGGTCTGCCCGTGGGTGGAGTGGAAGACTCCACAAATACTGTAATCCTCGGGCTGCTCCCGGCGAATGTGGAAAGTTCCACAAATACTGTAATCCACGGGCTTCGGGAGTCGGGAGTGGAAAGTTCGACAAATACTGTAATGGACCCGGAGGTTTCCCCGGGGGACTAAGGGTACCCCCCTGGGGGTGCCCCCCCCTTTGGGGGTCGAGGCGTAGGGCTCACCTTACATACTATTCCTCTCTAACGATTTCCCCTCTCAAGAGATTTCTCAATTTTCTCACCAAAAATTTTCCAAAAAGGGGGCTGGATTTGGAGATTATGGAGTTTGAATTGGGAGGTTCTCAATTCAGTTTCATTAGGGGCTCCAAGTCCAGTCCCTGATTTTTTGAACTTTCTTCAAAAAAGATCAATTACGTTAAGCTATTGGAATCTCAGAGATTCCTATTACTTTTCACCCATATGGGGTATGATTTTTTTTGAAAATAGTTGCTCGTCAAGGGGGGTAAATGTGCTATGATTAGCTCTCAGAGCGAGATATATCGATTAGCGCACTATATGGATCAATCTGATCAGTCTGGGATCGTTCCCTTTGTGGTCACTCAGGAGTTGATCGATACATCGACTCAATCATTAGTTAGCTGATCAGCTAGATAGCTGATCGTGATGTTGGCTAATCATAAGAAGCGACAGGTGTGCCCGCAGATTGACGAGCGTCTTTCATTCCTGAATGAGGAGATAGACAATCTGGAGTCGATGGACTCTGGAGAGCTTCTCCGGTTCCGGGATCTTTACAAGCGGTACGCTGAGATTGAGAAGCGGGAGGTCTGCCAGAGTCAGTACCTCCGTTTCGTCAAGGAAGTGTGGCCGTCGTTTATTGAGGGTCACCACCACTCGTTGATGGCAGCGGCTTTCGAACGGGTTGCGAAGGGAGAACTCAAGCGACTCATCATCAATATGCCACCCCGGCATACCAAGAGTGAGTTCGCGAGTTACCTGCTCCCCTCCTGGTTCCTTGGGCAGTTCCCAGCCGGGAAAGTCATTCAGACTGCCCACACCGCCGAGCTAGCTGTGGGGTTTGGCCGGAAGGTGAGGAACCTCGTCAGTAGTCAGGAGTACCAGGAGATCTTTCCGGGGGTAGATCTTCAAAGTGACTCCAAAGCTGCTGGACGATGGAATACAAACCAGGGAGGGGAGTATTTCGCAATCGGGGTCGGAGGAGCCGTTACCGGAAAAGGAGCAGACCTCCTCATCATCGATGACCCCCACTCCGAACAGGAAGGCCAGAGCGTAGATCCCAGCGTCTTCGACCGGACCTACGAATGGTACACTTCAGGTCCCCGGCAGAGACTCCAGCCCGGTGGCTCCATCGTGATCGTGATGACCCGATGGCACAAAAGAGATCTCACCGGGCAGATCCTGAAATCTTCGATCCAACGCAGAGGTGCAGGGGAATGGGAAGTCATCGAACTCCCAGCCATCCTGCCCTCCGGTAAATCCCTCTGGCCTGGATACTGGTCAAAAGATGAACTCGAAAAGCTAAGGGCAGAACTCCCTGTCTCCAAATGGCAAGCGCAGTACCAGCAAGATCCCACTTCCGAAGAAGGGGCCATCATCAAACGAGAATGGTGGAAACGCTGGGAAAAAGACAAACCCCCCAAATGTGAGTACATTATCCAGTCCTGGGATACCGCGTACCTGAAGACTCAACGCTCAGACTACTCGGCATGTACCACCTGGGGAATCTTCTACCAAGATGGAGATGACGGAAAACAGATCGCCAATCTCATCTTGCTCCATGCGTTCAAAGAACGATTGGAGTTTCCAGATCTGAAAAAGAAAGCACTGGAACTACAAAAGCGCTGGACTCCAGATTCACTGATCGTGGAAGCTAAAGCTTCTGGACTACCACTCATATTCGAAATGCGAAGCATGGGGATCTATGTCCAGGACTACAATCCCACGCGAGGTACACGGGGCAGTCCCAATGACAAAATCGCTCGCGTCAATGCGATCTCTGATATCTTCGCATCCGGTGTCGTGTGGCGACCCGATCGGAGATTCGCTGAAGAGGTCGTTGAGGAATTTGCAGCGTTTCCTTCAGGAGATCATGATGACTTGGTGGACTCCTCTACTCAAGCTATCTCAAGATTTCGTCAGGGTGGATTCATCCCCCTGCATTCAGATGAAGAGGAAGCACCGTTCAAACCGCGTAGAGCGGAATACTACTGAGAGGTGACCGAAAACGGTCCTACGGGTAGAGAGTGGGGTGACCTCTCTCGACACGTAGAAGAGATCCGACACGATATACGCAACATGCGCCTCATTGTGGATGGGCAGATGGAAATGCTCTCGGACTTGGAACGAAGAGTTGCCAAGATCTACACTACGATTTCGGTGGCAGTTGTTTTCCTTGGACTGATCGGGTTCATAATCAACCTATTGTTTTAGAGAAGGGAATATCATGAAGAACAAAAAGACGAGTATCCCTGGGTTTCTACTGTTGGCAGCCGCTGCCTTGCAAGTTGTCGCCGCGTTCCTCTCCGGTGGGGATATCGTAGGGGCGATTACGAGTTCACTGCTTCCTGCACTTTCTGGCGCTGGGCTTCTCGTAGCCTCCGACGGCGCGATCTAGGAGGAATATCATGGGACGTGGGAACTCTACGCCGATGGGTTCGCCGGGGATGCCGGTGCTTGCCGATAACACTATGGCTCCGGGTGGCCCTCCTACGCTCCAGCATGGGACTCCGCCTCCGGCTGGTGTCGGATTTCCCGCAGGTCCCGCTCCTCAGTTTCAGACTCCGCCTCCGATGGCCCCGCAGCCTGGAGGCCCCATCGGTTTCAATCCTCCCCCCGGTTGGGGTGCCCCAGCTACGCCTCCGGGGCTTGGTCCTGAGTTCCAGCCTCCGAGCTGGCTAACGAATCCGATGACTCCACCTCCTGTGCCGCCCCCTCATTTGGCCGGTGCTCGCCCAGGAGGGCAAGCGGTTGTGCGACCGCCGATGCCCGGTGGACCGCCGATGGCTGCTCCAGGGCAGCCCCAGCGGCAGCCATTGCCAGTAGAGGCTCCTCTGAACTCGACGCAAGTGGTTGCTCAGCAGCAAGCATGGCTGGATGAGTACAAAAACGGAACGATGTCTGCGCCTGAATACTTGGAGAGGGCGGGTGCGTTGCAGTCTCGCTTTGAGGGGGGTCAACCCACTCCGCCTCCCATGGCCCCTCCGCCTCCTGCAATGGGTGGCAAGGGGGGTCAGCTCAGGGATCAACTTGCAGCGCGTGGTCGGGGGGGTGCGCCTCCTGCAATGGGTGGTAAGGGTGGTCAGGGTCCGAGGCCCCCGGTTTTGGAAGGTGCGCCCTCGATGCCGTCGCCGCGTCCGCAGCCTAGACGGGTTCGTGGACGCCGGAGACGTGGCGGTCGCCGTGGCGCAGGGGTTAGAAACCAGAGTCCCGGAAGGTTCTCAAGGAGATAACGCTTGGCGATAGAGCGTGCTGTTACAGATGGACCTCCCGGAACTCCGGGAACAGGGCTTGAGATTGAGATTGTAGAACCCGAAGCAGTCTCTATCCAAACGGAAGACGGTGGCATGGTCATCGATTTCCGGCCCGAAGCGGAGCGAGATAAAGCTGAAGATTTCAACGCGAATCTTGCAGAGTTCATGGATGAGAGTGCGCTAGGTCTCCTTGGGTCAGAGCTTTTTTCTTCTTACCAATCCGACAAGAGCAGTCGGAAGGATTGGGAAGAGAGTTACACCAAGGGTCTGGATCAGCTTGGGACGAAGATCACTGAGCGTACAGAGCCATGGGATGGTGCCTGTGGGGTTACGCATCCTCTTCTTTCAGAGGCTGTGGTTCGTTTCCAGAGTCAAGCGGTTGGAGAAATATTTCCCGCTTCAGGTCCAGTCAAGACGAAGATCATTGGGCAGATTACAGATCAGAAGATGAAGCAAGCGCATCGTCTTCAAAACTACATGAACTACTTGGTCCTCGATGTGATGACTGAGTATAGATCTGAAACTGAGAAGCTTCTCTTTAGTCTTCCATTGGCAGGCTCTGCGTTCAAGAAAGTCTACTGGGATCCGAACTTGGGTCGCCCGAGTTCTATGTTCGTTCCGTCTCAGGACTTGGTAGCTTCCTATGGATCTTCTTCCTTGGAAACTTGTCCGCGTATCACGCATGTGATGAAGCGAAACAAGAATGATCTAAGGAAGATGCAATTCAGTGGATTCTACCGTGACATAGATCTAGGTGAACCCGCGCAAACCGTAGGAGACATTCAAAAGAAAGAGGATACGCTTACCGGCGAATCGGATAATTGGGAACTGGATGGTCGGTATACGATTCTCGAAATGCACGTTGACTTGGATCTGGAGGGCTACGAGGATGTCCAGGATGGAGAAGAGACAGGAATCGGGCTCCCCTATGTAGTGACACTGGAGTCTGGCAGCAATGCCATTCTCTCCATTCGAAGGAACTGGATCGAGGGCGACAAGAATCATCTCAGGCGAAATCACTTCGTCCACTATGAATATGTCCCAGGTTTGGGTTTTTACGGATTCGGTTTGATCCACTTCATCGGGGGTCTGGCAAAGTCAGCTACCTCCTTGCTGAGGCAACTGGTAGATGCGGGGACGCTGAGCAACCTGCCGGGTGGGCTCAAGTCCAAGGGGCTTAGGATCATCGGAGATGACACCCCGATTCGCCCAGGTGAATTCCGGGATGTGGATGTGCTGGGTTCAGCCATCCGGGACAACATCACCTTCCTTCCGTACAAAGAGCCTAGCCCCGTGCTGTATCAGCTCATGGGCAACATCGTGGAAGAGGGAAGGCGCTTTGCATCGCTGACGGATTTGCAGATCAGCGATATGAATCAGCAGGCTCCCGTGGGTACTACGTTGGCCTTGATGGAGCGATCCATGAAGGTGATGGCTGCTATCCAATCCCGTCTTCATGCTGCGATGAAGAAAGAGTTTAAGATTCTCTCGGAGATCGTGAAGGATCATTGCCCTCATGATTATCCGTATGATCTGGATGGTGATGAGGTCATGAAGTCAGATGACTTCGATGATCGATTGGATGTTATCCCGGTATCGGATCCGACTTCTGCGACGATGGCACAGCGGATCATGGAAAATCAGGCTGCGGTTCAGTTGTCCGCGACAGCGCCTCAACTCTACAACTTGCCAGCCCTACATCGTCAGATGCTGGAAGTTCTCGGTATTCAGGATGTAGAGAAGATCATCCCGTTGGAGGACGAGATACCCGCGAGGGGACCTGTTCAGGAGAACATGGATATCTTGATGGGAGAGCCGGTGAAAGCTTTCCTGTGGCAGGACCATGAAGCTCACATTACTTCTCACATGGCAGCTTCCCAGGATCCCAAGATGCAAGAGATCCTGAGTAAGTCACCCACTGCCCAAACTGTACAGGCTGCTGGGATGGCGCATGTGACAGAGCATCTGGCATTCCAATACCGGAAGGAGATCGAGCAGGAGCTTGGAGTCACTCTTCCGCCTCCGGATGAGCCGCTTCCGGCGGATGTCGAAGTTCAGCTTTCGAAGGTGACTGCCGAGGCTTCGACTCGTTTGCTACAGAAGCATCAGTCAGAAGTGCAGCAGGCGAAGGCGCAAGAGCAGCAGCAAGATCCGATCCTACAGATGCGGCAGAGAGAGCTGGCTATCCGGGAACAGGAAACTCAAGCCAAGATCGAAACAGACAAGCAGAGATTGATGCTGGATACCGCGAAGGCTGCGGGTCGAACGCAAGTAGAGCAGGAACGCATCGAATCTCAGGAACGAGTTGCTGGAGCTAAGATCGGAGTAGAGCTTTCCGAAAATGTAGCGGAGCGCAGCGCGAAACAAGTGATCGATGATGCAAAGATCGGTATTGATGCTGCTAAATTGCTCTTGAAGGATTCCGAGTTGGATTCGAAGGCGGAGATCGAGGGCATAAAGATTGGAGCGAAGCTGTCTGAGAAAGCTCAGGATCGCCAAGCCGAGCGCGAACGAGATCAGGTCATCGAGGATGATGAGTAGTGGATCCGATCCTAGAAATTTTCCTGGAGCGCCTTGATCAGATTCGTAGAGAACACCAAGAAGGCATTGCAGATGGGAGTGCTCCTGATTTTCACACCTATCGATTCCTCTGCGGAGTTCTTCATGGATTGAATCTTGCCCGCAGGGATCTCAAAGAAATTGTCTCTCAAGTAGAGGAGTCTTGAAATGAAGTCGGCTTACCGAAATAGGCACATGCCGAAGCACGTTGGTTACAAGCAGAAGGAATCGGAGCAGGGTGGCAAGGTTGGCTACAAGGAGGGTGGCACTGTTCCGAAGAGTTCTAGCACTTTTGATGATGTCTACGATGCCGTTACGAGTACGTGGGGACTTCGTGGATTGCAGAGAGACAAGGCTAAGAAGCGCGGGATTAAGCAGACGGGAGTCTGCTTGAAGGGCGATACCGATGCTCGCTGTACGAATATTAACGCACAGAGTCAGCTAGAAGCTTTGGATCGAGAGCGTCACTGATCTTTCGCCCACTTGGGCGCAGATGGGGAACGATGGCACCCATTCAAAATGCTGTCTGCAAGTAAGAGGAAATCGTGTCAGAAGCGATTCAATACAGCGGCGATGCACCCGAACCTGCGACGGGCAAGAGGAAGGCAACTGTTTTGCCTGAGCCTTCTGGTTACAGGCTTTTGATTCAACTTCCGGAGGTGGAAGAGACTACGGAGGGAGGTATCTACATCACAGACGAGAGACGTAACGCAGAATCCGTTGCGAGCATTATCGGTTATGTGATGAAGATGGGACCGGATGCCTACCAAGACAGGAACAAGTTTCCGACTGGTCGATGGTGCAAAGAGCAGGACTGGGTTGTGATGCGTGCCTATTCGGGTACTCGTCTCATGATTCATGGAAAAGAATTCCGTCTGATAAATGATGATTCTGTGGAAGCTGTTGTTGAGGATCCCAGAGCGATCATGAGGGCATCGTCATGAGCGCCCCTACAGATGATCTGATGGGAAATGCGGTCCATCATCCGACGCTCGACTCTGATTCTGGTGAGATCGAGGTCTCCGTTGTTGACGATCGACCCGAAGAGGATCAGGTAGCCGAGAGAGATCCGGAAAGATCTGGGGATTTCGATCCCGACGAGGAGATCAATGTCGTAGGCAGGAGTGCTACGAATCGGATCAAGAGACTCCGGTACGAATACCACGAGCAGCGACGTGCCAAAGACGATGCGATGCGCCTACAAGAAGAGGCGGTTCGCTACGCGCAGCAAGTAGCTAGCGAGAACGTCAACCTCAAGTCGATGCTCAAGGGAACCGAAAAGGTTTTTCTTTCTGAAATCAAGGCTCGCACTGCCGGTGACTTGTCTCAGGCCAGGGACCACTTCAAGAATGCGATGGAGGCCGGAGATAGTGATGCCATCGTTCAAGCCCAGGAGGCTTTCAATAGAGCGCAGTATGATGCTGGTGTTGCAGAGGGGTACCAGCCTGAATTTCCACAGGGAGATCCAGCGCCACCGCAGCCAAACTTCACACCGAGTCAACCCGTAGATGAGAAACTACAGGGTTGGTTGTCAGAAAATGAATGGTTCGGTAGTGGCGAAGGGAAGGATTCAGAGAGAACTTCTTTTGCTTATGGGGTTCATGAGGATCTTGTCAAGAAAGGCATAGACCCCAGGATTGAGCCTGACAAATACTACAAGCACTTGGACAATAGGCTCCGAAGTGTTTTTCCAGGAAAGTTTGATGATGTTGAGAGTGATATGGGCGATATGGAGCCTGCTGCATACTCTCAAGCATCGACGGTCGTTGCTCCAGCGCATCGATCTTCGGGCAGACCTCGTAAAGTGCAGCTAACCAGAACCATGGTCGATCTCGCGAAACGACTTGGTATCACACCAAAGCAGTACGCCGAACAACTCCTGAAGGAGGATAGCCGTCGTGTCTGACGAAACGCGCAACCGCGAACTCGAAAGCCGAGAGAGCGAACAACGGGAAACCCCGTGGAAACCCGCACCCATGCTTCCGTCACCCGATCCCAGAGATGGGCTTGAGTTTCGTTACGTGAGAGCTGGTTACCGTGGCGAAGTGGACAACATCAATGTCTCGCAGGCACTACGAGACGGATGGGAGCCAGTTCGTTCAGAAGACTATCCCGAATTGCAGATCACATCAGATCGGAATAGTCAGTATCCAGACAATGTTCTAATTGGAAACCTTCTCTTGTGCTCACGCCCCGCAGAACTCGGGGATAAAATCAGAAAGCACGGAGACAGGGAAGCCCAAGAACAGATGGATGCGGTGGACCGTAACTACTTCAGAGAGCAAGATCCGAGTATGCCGTTGCTCAAACCGCAGCGGACATCGAGGATCACCTTTGGCGATGACTGAAAGTGGAAATACCACTGAGGGCTATCGTCTAAGTAGGAGATAGCCAAAATGGCTTATGGACTAAGGCCCGTCTCCCACGGCGGGTATTTGTACAATACCGGGGGAAACGAAGCATTCCCGATCTTTGGCGATGTCAGCGATGGTACGGCTGTCATTGGTAATGGGGATATCGTGACCCTCAATGCGGGTGGTGGGATCCAGCTTGGAACTACAACTCCGACTGGTTTGGCCGTTCCGGCGGCTGATCAAGTCGATGCTCCCACCAATCAGATCATGGGTGTATTCGTAGGTTGCGAATACGTCGACACCACCGGAACCCCACAGTGGGGCAATCACTATCCTGGCAGCGCGGCCACTACCGATGGTAATGATCGCACTGGCTATGTGGTGACAAGCCCGAGTGCCGTTTTCCAGGTTTCTTCTGGAAGTGGAACTCCGGCTGCCTGGAGCGACACGTATATTGGTTCGATCAATATTCTGTCGAATATGTCTAGCGCAAGCATCACTACGGGTCTTTCCGGAATCACGATTGCCAATCTTGCTGCTACTGACCCAACGCCCGCTGTGGGTGGTGCGGTTCGTATCATCGGGGTTGTCAAGGATGGTAAGAATGAAACCTCTAGCGTGACCACGCCTGACGTGCTGGTGCGATGGGCCGATCCCACCGTGCTGTACTACGGCTTCGGTCTCGGCGTATAGGGAAGGAGGTAACAAGTCATGGCAATTTCACGAGCGCAAATGATGAAGGAACTCCTTCCTGGGCTGAACGCACTGTTCGGGCTGGAGTACAAGTCTTACGAGAACGAACACGAAGCCATCTACGAGACGGAATCTTCGGAGCGCAGCTTCGAAGAGGAAGTCAAGCTGTCTGGTTTCGGTGCAGCACCTGTGAAGGCTGAGGGGTCGGCTATCAATTACGATACGGCTCAGGAGCATTTCACGGCTCGCTACACACACGAGACAATCGCGATGGGATTTGCGATAACGGAGGAGGCAGTCGAAGACAACCTCTATGACTCCGTTTCAGCGCGCTACACGAAGGCGCTGGCCCGCGCGATGGCTCACACCAAGCAGGTGAAGGCTGCTTCACCGCTGAACAACGCTTATGGTTCTTTCCTGGCTGGGGATGGAGTTGCGCTCTGCGCGACCACGCACTCCACTGTCGGTGCAGGGAACCTGAGCAATCGTTTGGCAGTCAATTCCGATCTCAACGAGACATCTCTTGAGCAGGCGGTGATTGACATTGCAGCGTTCCCCGATGACAGGGGCCTGATCATCGCGGCCAAGCCGCGCAAGCTGATCATCGCTACCTATAACCAGTTCGTTGCAACGCGCATCCTGGAGACGGAACTCCGTGTCGGGACTGCGGACAACGACATCAACGCCCTGAAGACAAACGGGGCAGTGCCTGAGGGATATTCGGTCAACCATTTCCTCACAACCACGAACAAGAAGTTCTGGTTCCTCATGACCGATGTTCCCAATGGTATGAAGCACTTCCAGCGAACGCCTGTTCAGACAGGCATGGATGGTGACTTCGATACGGGGAATGTTCGCTACAAGAGTAGGGAACGATATTCCTTCGGGGTGAGTGATTACCTCGGGATCTTCGGGAGTGGCAACATCACGTAGGTGTTGCTTGATGATTGAGAGGGGGGGCGTGGATTTGATCCATCCTGCATCGCCCCCCCTTCTCGTCCTTCTTTACAACCAAACTCGTCAGACTTAAACGACAGCACGCGGACTGGCGAGGTAGGTGCGTGCAACGAGGTATTCGAGATGGGTATTACTAGATTTTCTGGTCCGATTCTTGGAAGTAGCGAATCTATGGCTGGTGCGTTGGAGGATGCTCCGATTGGAGCGTTCGCGAATACGCAGTGGGTTGAGTATTTCAACGATTTCACGTCGCGCGGCAATGACTTTAATGTTGCCGCTAATACTGACTGGCTAGTTACGCAGGTCAGTGGTGGCGGAACTGCGGTGATTGAGGTGGTTGTCGGTAATCTCGGTATGGGTGTTTTGAGGTTGGACTGTCCAGCGGACAACGATGGTCCCATCGTCCAGTATGATGGATTGGAAGCTGCTGGACTATCTCCATTGGGGATTACACCGATTGCGGCGACTGCGGGCTCTGCTGCTGCCACGGATGCAGTATTTGCGTCAAGATTTAGGATGCTTGATGTGAGTGCCCAGGGCATTTTTGTTGGACTCGCGGAGCTGAACGCAACTTCCGCTATCCGCGCTACCCCGGAAGGTGCGATTACGTCAGATACTCACATCGGATTTGCACAAGCAGATAGTGATGCTGGGGCGATCTACTTCACTGTTGCAGGAGATGATGATACTGCGGCAGTGACGGAGACGAGTGTTATCGCTTCTGCTCTTGCGGATTCTGAATGGATTGAGGTTGCTGTTAGGGCTACGGGTACCGATCGGTATCGTGGTTATGTTCGCACTGGTGGTCAGAAGACCAAGTGGACAAAGGTTGCAGATGGTATTCTGGGGAGTGGGAATACGTGGGATGCACAGATGCTCATCAGCTTGGCTAATGTTGCTGGTGGTACTGGCGATGACTTGGATGTTGATTATGTGTACTTCTCACAGAAGCGTGACCTGATCGAGTAGTTGATTGGAGTCACAGATAGATGTTTGTTCTGAACATTCACTGTGATGATGTTGCAGGGGGTACCAAGGCGGTGCCCCCTGTTTCTATGCAGGGAGACAGGGAGACATGGACCCTACAGATGTAGTCTCTTCGTACACCGCAACAGCGGCTGCCTCATCGACCACTACGCTTGTTTCTGATCCGTGTACCTTGAAGTCCATACGTTATTCTTCTTCGACTGTAACTACATCACCTATCGTGATCAATCTTCTCGATGGATCAACGTCTCTTGGAAATTTGCTGATAGGCGGTTATGCGTATGAAGATACAGTTGCAATTTCTTGCGGGTTTCCTGGTCTTGGTATTCGCTTTACCGACTCAGTTGTGATCAACCCAGACTCTGCGATAAACGACATCACTTGCGTTTATCAGTTTTAGGAAAACGATGAAGACTACAGGATTGGCCTGTGCCTATGCAGAGCCCGTAGCGTCTACAACGAATACAGAGTTGGTTCCGGAGGGAAATCGTGTACGCCTGCATTCTTTGGTTTGGATTCCGGTGCAGCTCGGAGACGGTCTTAGCGCTACGTCAGGTGTTCAGTTGACCGATGGTCAATCGGGTACAGTTCGTTACAGGGTTGGGTACGAGCTTGCTGCAATCGCCTCGCAGAATCACATTGCTGAGTTTCCAGCTTGCGATATATCAGAGAATGGAATTGTTTTTTCTAATGGTATCTGGGTACAGGGTAGGGGTTCTGGGATTCAAGCTGCCTCGATTACCTTCCAAGGAATACCGAAGCAGATATGATGGATTCCTACATCAATATTGAAAGTATTGGTGCCCTCGGGGCAGAGGCAGCAGACACTGCCTTTCTGTTCTCTTCTTCTTTGCCGACTAAGTTTTTTCTCAGAGGAATCCAAGTCTTTAATTCAAATATCTACGCTGGAACCAATCAGATCTATCTTGATATCTACGATGGTGAGTACAATGGTGGGTCTGGAACTGGTAGCAGGATCTGGAGATTTCCGTCTTCTCCTTTGATAAATCATGTTTCAACGATTATTCCTAAACATTCGTATACTCAAGTAGACAATGGATTGTATTACGAATGGAGTGCTGCCAGCAGTGCTGGGAGCCACGTAACAATCTTTTATACATGACTGTATTACAGCCAGCGAAAACTTTTAGCTTCATAAAGACTGCAACCGGCGGACAAGAGATTGTTGCCGTAGGTACGATTGCATCTTTGAAGGGATGGTCGGTTACAGACATCGGTGATGCAGAGGATACGCGAGCAACTGCTTTATTGGATTTCAAGGAGGGTGGCTCTACTGGGAGTACGATGTTCTCCTATGCGGCTCCTTTGAGTCCGACAAGGATCACAAGCTTTCTAGAGCGCCAGGATGGGATGAGTAGTCCTGTTGTTTTTGTCGAGGCTCCAAGTCTTGGAGTTAGATTTGATAGTGGCATCTACATCAACGTGACGATCACTGCTACATCTCCTTCTACAACGGATAGGTTTCTTATTCAGGTAATGTATAATTGAGAGAACCCTTCTACTGCAAAGCGGCTTCCATAGAAGCTTCCGGGTCTGGTGTAACAGTTGTTAACAAGAGGGTGACTCTGTTTGGTATCATTGTTCATGGTAAGGAGATTACAGCGATCAATGATGTGAAGTCCATTGTTTTCAAGAATGGTTCCAGTGGTGACAAGCTGTACGAGGCAGCTTTTCAGCAATGCCAACCGAGTGATGATGGTGCTGGTGCGGATGCTAATAATTTGCCCTCTACCCAAGTAGACTTCGGGGCGAATGGGATTTTGTTTCCGGATTCTTTGTGGTTCGAATTTGGAGATGGCCCTGGATCGCAGGAAGGTGTTGATAACATTGTCTTCTTTTATACATAGGACTGTTCGTAATGGAGTCTACGCATATATCTGCATTTTTCGTTGATTCGGCTTCTAACGAGACGGTAGTCGTTGTGAATGGTCCTTGTGTTCTGAAGGGCGTCACGTTTTCCCCGGGATTGGCTAGTAACCCGGATGGGCTTATCAAGGAGTACATCCAGATGCTGGATGGATCCGACGAACTTTTTAAGCTGTACTCGGGGGCGTATCCTGCCTACGGCGGTGTTCCGGTTCATGTTCCTATGCCAGCACTCGGCGTTCGCATAGACGATTCGCTGGAGTTCAGTGTTCCGAGTGGAAGTACGCTTCATTATATAACGATTCTATATCAGTAGATACGAGATGAGACAGACTGGCGTAAATTGCACATTCAAACTCAGGGACATTGCCGATGCAGTTTCGGCCTTTGAATTGGTGCCAGAGGGTGTGCGTGTGCGATTGTACTCCGTGGTGTGGTTTGCCTATGGGAATACAACCACTCTCTTCAACATAAGCGCAAGCTCTATAATTCTAACGAACGGTCAGTCCGGAGATGTTCTATACAGGGTTGGTTTCTATCAACCGGAGACGAGTGGCAATCTTTCTTTGTATACAACACCGCAGTTGTTTCCTCGTATTCCCGGGAATGGGATTCTGTTTGATAATGGAATATGGGCTCAGGGAACGGACGAGAGCAGCGGTGGGGCATCCTCGAAGGGCGGCGTCCTGTCTGTTTCCATCACGTATCAGGGCGGTGGCAGTTCCGTATGACTTCATTAGTTTCATACGTTAGGGGGGAAACCTGGGAGGGTTCCTCTGAAGCTCAGAGTGCATGGGTTTCCGTTTCAGCCACTACCACTATTCCAACTAAATTCTGGCTTAGGGGATTTCACCTAGCTGTAGGGAATGTTACGACTACAGCGGTGAGTACGAGATTTGAAATTTGGGAAGGCAGTAACGTAACGAAACTTTTTGAGTTGGGGGTTGGTTGGTACATCATGCCAACTTCTGCCGTTATTCCAGAAGATTCCTATATTGATATAGTGGATGGAATGTACGTTCGCTCTCAACAGTTAGATTCTGCTGGTAATCCAGTGATACGGAACTGTTCACTGACGGTGTTCTACACAGCATGAGACCGCTGTCGAAGGCCCAGGTTTCGTTGTTTGAAGCTACGGCGATTGGATCCACTTCGTCGCAAGTTGTTGCGATAGGGACCGGAGCCTTGGTGCGTGGTTTTTCTGCTGAGCCTATTGGGAGTTCTGGTCAAACTGGAGAGGCAGTCGTTGAGTGGCGTGATGGAGATTCATCCGGTCCTATTGGAATCAAATATGCGATGCCATTTGTGGGCGCAATAGCGTTCCCAACTTCCCTTGGGGTTAGAAATCCCACGACTTATATTGAAGTTCCAGGTCTCGGCGTTCGGTTTTCTGGTGGTTTGAATATAACGGTTACGATTGAATCCGGTGGCGGCGGCTTGCAGGTGATGGTCACAACGATTTACACATGAGTTCAGATCTATACTGCAAATCTTCGTTTTGGGAATTGTCAGATGGTAGTTCTGTTATCGAGGGATCCCGTCTTAGGCTTCTTTGTTTTGTCGCAAGGCGAGCTGTTGTTTCGACAGCCAATGATGTTAAACCCATCATCCTAAAAAACGGGAGTTCTTCCGGGGATGGGAAGTACGGTTTCGCTGTCAACGCATCGGATCTTGCGGCTGGACTTAGAATGCAGGGTTCCGTGCCTGTTGATTTAGGAGGAAACGGAATCTTGTTTGACAGTGGTTTGTATCTTGAGATATCGGATAGCGGAAAGCCCGGTGATACCGGATCCGCTGGTGGTGGTTGTTGCGTAGATGCGATTACTTTCTTCTACACGGATTCATAAAAATGGATACTGTTTCAACTACAGCTTTTTGGAGCGGAATGGGAATTGTTGGAAGTGCGATTGGTGCATCTTTCTTGTTGTCCGTTTCGCACAGCTCTGAACCCAAACATGCAGATGCTGCTTTTGAGAATGATGTAACGAGAATAGAAATCAAGCTAGAACGAGTTGCAACGGATGTTGAATACAACAAGTCTCTTCTTGGTGACCTCAAAGAAGATATTCGTGATCTAAGAGATGAACAGACTCAGGCTAGCGAAAGCATCTTGGAGGCTATTCGAAGCAATGGTGACTAATACAGGAAGAAGTCCTGATGGCTATTGAGGGCACCTACGCATTCAATCCCGACTTTGGAGAGATCATCGAGGAGGCGTATGAGCGCGCTGGCCTAGAGCTTCGCTCTGGCTACGATTTGAGAACCGCTCGCAGAAGTCTGAACTTCCTCACTCTCGAATGGCAGAATCGCGGGATTAACCTGTGGACCATCGGAGAGGAAAAGGTAAGTGAGACTTCTGGTGGTGTTGCGCTAACTGACAATGCCCTGGTGAGCGGCACAGCTTCATACAAGATCGATATCGATACGATATCGCTTCTGGATGTAGTGCTCAGAACGAATGATGGGAATGCTACGACGCAAACCGACTATCACATGAGTCGAATCTCTGAGCCCACCTACGCCACGATACCGAACAAGCTCACTACAGGGAGACCTCTTCAGTATTATTTCCAGCGAATCGGAATTAGGGATACCTCGTCCGTGGCCCCTGTGAATCAGAATGATCTGATCACGCTGTGGCCCGTTCCGGATTCGACTACCACTTACAAGATTGTCTACTGGAGGATCAAGAGAATATCGGATACGGGCAAGAATGCTGCGAATACTGCTGACATCCCTGCTCGTTTCCTTTCTCCGCTTGCGGCTGGACTTGCCTATCACATTGCCTGCAAGCGTCCCGAGGTTGTGGATAGAGTGCAGATGCTCAAACAGCAATACGATGAGCTGTTCCGAGAGGCAGCAGATGAGGATCGAGACAAGACCTCTGCGAGGTTTGTCCCCTACATCCCGAGTTACTGATGGGAAAGAACTACGCTGCTGGCAAAAAGGCTATCGGGTTCTGCGATCGTTGCGGGTTCCAGTATTTGTTGAACACTCTGAAGGCAGAGGTTGTCAATCTGGAATTGACTGGATTTTTGGTCTGTTATGAATGCTGGGATCCTGATCAACCGCAGTATCAGGTGGGTCGATGGCCCTTTAGCGATCCGCAGGCGTTGCGAAATCCGAGACCGGATCAGGCGCTTCAGGCGAGTCGAAATGAGTTTGGATTCGATCCAGTTTCAGGGCTCAGTATGCCTATCTATGTAAACAGTGTGACGGTTACCTGAGGAGGTAAAAATGCCGCAAATGAAAAACAAGAAGACCGGAGAAGTAGTTGAGGAGCTTCCCTATACGAACGAGGGAGTGAATCGCGCCTACCAGATGCAAGCCGAGAATCCAGATGTCGAAATGGTGAAGACTCAGAAGTATCAGACTGGTGGTCTTGTGGAAGAGAAGAGGGTCCGAACGAAGACTCGTGGTACAGGTGCCGCGACTAGGGGCTTGGACTTCTACAAAGTTTCGTAGCCATGGATTACTCTGAACTCTCACAGGCAATTCAGGACTATTGCCAGAACTCAGAGACTACATTTGTCTCCCATATCAATGATTTCATCATTGCTGCGGAAGACAAGGTGTTCATGTCTATTCAGATGCCAGCGTTCTGGAGTAGTGACATTGCTGAAGTCACGGCAGATGGGACTGCGGAGTACGCCCTTGAAGAGGGAGTGATCGATGTTCTTTCTGTTCGAATTGGTGAAACGGCTGCTTCGGCAGAGGATGTAGAGAAGGGTCCGGTTCGATATCTGTTGCGTAAGGATTATGACTTTCTATTGGAAGCATATTCTGGGACGAGTAGTGCTGCGTATAAAGCACTTCCCGTCTACTACGCTGTATCTTCGGCTAGTGTCGTTACATCGAACCCTACGGTGACGATTAGGATGGGTCCAATTCCGGATGCGATCTACCCACTGACGATTGACTACTACGGCAAGACGGCAGCTCAGTCGATTACCAGTGGATCAACACCGGCTGTCCCGCTTACTACCAAGACTTGGCTATCGGTGACAATGCCAGACGTTCTTCTCTATGGATCTCTTGTTCAGGCTTATACCTTCATGAAGGGGGAGCCAGATATTGTCCAGCTCTACCAGAACAACTTCATGGAAGGCTTGGCGCTGCTAAAGAATCTGGGAGAAGGAAGACAGACTTCTGATGTGTATTCAGAGGGTCAAATGAAGGTTGAGTCTGGATGATTACCCAGACTGTCTGCACTTCGTTCAAGAGCGGCCTATTGAAGGGCGAGCATGATCTATCTTCGGATACGATCAAGCTGGCTCTTTACACTAGCTCTGCTTCCTTGTCTGAAAGCACCACTGCTTACAGTGTTACAGATGAAACATCTGGGACTGGGTACACGGCTGGTGGTGCGACTCTATCTGGAGTCTCCATTTCAACCTCTGGTGAGATTGCCTACGTGGATTGGACCGATGCGGTTTTTTCTTCTGCTAATTTTAATACTACCGTTCGCGGAGCGTTGATCTACAACGATACTCACGCGAGCGATGCTTCTATCTGCGTGTTGGATTTTGGTGTGGACAAGGTTACAACTGGAGCAGATTTCACGATTGAGTTTCCTGCTAACAACAGCAGCGATGCAGTTCTAAGGATAACCTGATGCCCACTTCATTCAGTGATAACTATCAGATCAAGCTAATCGGCACTGGGCTAGAGGCTGGTACGTGGGGAAGTTCTACGAATGAGAACTTTAAACGGATCGAGCAGGCACTCGGCGGCAGCATTCTTGACTTCGATATCACCTCCCCAGGTGGTACATCTTCATGGAATTCGGGTACCAGAACTCTTACTTGGTACACGATGGATACGGCAGATGCGGAAGATGCTGCTGGCAACGAGGGTCGCTATCGGTATGTGGTTTTCGAGGACGGCGGAGGAGATGTCGGGGCAGGTGGTGCGATCATCGATATATTTGGCAGTGACTCTGGCGATTTCCCTAGTCGCGTTTTCTTCGTGAAGAACTCTCTCACGAATTCTCGTGAGATCACGTTTAATGCTGGTAGCGGAAGTAATTACGTGCTGGCGAACGGAGCACAGGCAGTTCTCTATACGAACACCGCCGATCAGGAAGTAGGAAATCTCCTCTCCAACCTACAGGTGGAATCTCTCACGGCTCAAGACGGTGAATTGAATGTGTTGAGTACGCTTGAGGTTGGACCTGGGACCGGCACCGGAACGATCCAATCGCAGGGAAACCATTCTCTTGTAGTGCAGACCGGCGATGCTTCTGATACAGGAGCAATCACTCTTCGATCAGGAGCCGATGCAAACCTAGATATTACACCAGACGGAGCGGGTGGGATTGTTGTTCCAGCCGGATCGATTGCCATCGCTGGTGTGAACAAGGTTGCCTCATTCACATCGACAAGTGATCCAGGTGATACGAATACTCCTTCTGCCGCTACGAATCTTTCAGAAGAAATCACCAAAATTCGATATGCGCTTCAAAGAAGCAATGTTGGAATTGGAACGGTAATCAGCGAAGATGGAGCTGGTGACAATGTTGGTCTTGCTTCTAGTTGGTTTGACGGTTGCGTGATCGGTGAAAATATTTTGATCAATCACGCGATGACTGATCAGTGTGAAGAGATCGCGGATCCTGGTGGGGCAACATCATGGATGAATCCTATTGGTTTTCGCAGCGGCGCTGCTGGAGACCCT
>NZER01000368.1 GCA_002690445.1 Candidatus Pacearchaeota archaeon | reverse complement strand
TAGACCTGCTATTTTATAATCTGTTTCAGATTCTGTAAATATTCCATTTATCCATTCTTGATTAGTCATTAAAAATTCTTACTGTAAGTTCCATAAGCTATTTCATTATCAGCATCCCAATAAAAACTAGCTATATCTGCTTTATTTGCTGTTTCTGTATTCGCTGGTGTTGCACCACCTAACCATCTAACAGCACCTGCAGTATCTCCACCATTATTACCTGCGTTACCTTCTGAATCCGCTGTTTTCCAATTAGATACAGTTCTTCCACCTGTTCCATCTTGTAATAATACGCATACAAAATTACCCGATAAAGCAGGAAACTTAAAATGAATATCCGCACAATTATCAGTTAAAGTAAGTTTTTGCTTATTTCCTTTTGTACTAAAAGTAATAATTGTATCCGTTGCATCAAATGTTGGTTCTTCTTGTGTAAACCCAACAGCAGATGTATTCATATCTATATGACCATCTACATCAAGTTTTAAATGTGCAGTAGCACCAACAGTAGTATCTACGGTTGTTAAAGTAGTAGCACCAGCAGCAGCAACTGCAATAGTAGCATAATCAGTGATATCGTCTGCTGCCATAAGCTTCATATGATAATCACCAGCTACATCTGGTACAGTTATATTAAGACCATAATTATTATCAGCAGCAGTACAGTTAATATCCATACCAGTATTTGTTTGAGTACCATCAGTAAGTGCAACCATATCAATATCTATACCAGTATTACTAACAGTACCAACATGAGTTACACTTTCACAATTCATATTTAAATCTAAACCAATACCAGTTATAGTTTGACCAGAAGCAGATATTGCTGTATGGTCATAATCAATTGATAAAGCATTTGTAGTAGATGTAGTAGTTTCAACATTATCACAATTAATAGTAAACTGACCATTATTTTCAAGAGTCATTAAGTGAACATAAGAACCAGTCGCATAACTTGCCCAAGTTAAAGTACCTCCATCAGCTGCTGTCAATCTCCATTTGTCATCATCATCTTCTACAGCATCAGCTCTATAATACACGCTACAAGGAGAACCAGTAGTAGCATTAAATGCATATCCTGCTTCATTTGAAAAATGTAAAGCAGTTATTGAGGTTTCTTGTTCAATAGTACCACCACCAGCAAGAGATATTTTATTACCAGTAACTGTCAAATCACCACTAATAGTTACATCAGTTGCATTTAAGGCAATATCACCACCAGAGGCAATTGTTAAATCTGTGCCATCTCCAGAAATATACTCTCCACTGTCAACGAATTGTAACTTAATATCACTATCCATTGTTACGGCACCCGTTACAGTACCACCAGCTAAAGGTAACTTAGTAGCATCATCAACTACAAAATCCATATCACCAGTTCCATCTTGATATGTAACAGTAACACCTGTTTTAGTACCACCTGTAGCAACCATTGCACCTGCAAAATCTTCTACCTGCTCTTGAGTTAAAGCGGCTTCATGTGTTTGAGCATCTACATAAGCTTTATTAGCTGCATCAGTGCTAGAAGACGGAGCATCTGCAAGTCTCACATCATATCCTGTCGGAATAACAAGTCCTGCATTAAAGGTTATAGCATTTCTTATATTCCCACCTGTAATTGTTAAATCGCCAACTATTTCAACATCTCCATTATAATCTACTTCAAATATAGAAGTAGCTGAGAATCCTCCACCCTCATAAATTCTAAAGGTAGGAGAATTGGTACTATCATTATCGGAATCACAAGAAATATTTACCTGTCCAAGAGAAGTTATACTTAAAGCACTTCCTGTACCAGTAATACTACCACCTATTTCAACATTTCCAGAAAAAGCAGTAGTAGCTTCAGTGATTGTTAGAGTACTACTATCAGTATTAACTATAGTAGCCCCATTACCGAAAGTCAAATCATTTCCTGTAATTGTGACATCTCCAGAGAAAATAGTAGTAGCTTCAGTGATTGTTAAAGTGTCAGCATCTGTATTTACTATAAGAGCACCATTTCCTAATGTTAAATCACTACTACCCGATGCAGCATTAATCACTAGACTTTCATTAACAGTTAAGTCCTCAGACATTCTTATATTGCCATTTGAATATAATACAAAATTAGGTTCAATAGAAGGACCTTCATTGCTATCTATAAAAAAGCTTTTATCATAAGCGTGTCCAGCATCTCTACAGACACCTGAACTATAAGGTAATACGTCATCTGCATGATTCCAAAATAAATAATGAGATTTATCGCCATAGGGAAATCTCATTACAGTTTCTAATCCATCTATATCTTCATTTCCAAATATCATTACTCTACCATCTGCTGAATCTGCAGTAACAGTTAATTGGTCTATAGTTAAATGAGCTGTTTCGGCAACATGATGCCCAGTTATAACATCTTCACCTGTAATAGATAGTGCAGTACCTGAAACATTACCTGTAACATTACCTGTTAAATTCCCTGTAATATTACCTGTTAAATTACCAGTAACATTACCTGTTAAATTGCCTGTAATAGTTCCTGTAGTAGTAAGGTTTTCATTGCCAAAGGAAATATCTCCCCCATCAGCAGTAATAGTTAAATCGTGACCACCAGTAGTAGTAATAGTAGTATCATCTATAAAAATATTATCTATAGTCATAGAAGCGCCAGTAATTGCAGTATCAATAGTAGACCCAATCCAGTCTGTTTCAGGGGTAAGTGTAGTAGTTGTAATACCACTATCTCCTACAGTTTCTTGTGTCCATTCAGTTATTGGCATTTATACCTTAAAATTCATGTGGAGTTATTCTCCCAGTAGTTTGATAAGCACTCTTTGAAAACTTTTTAGCTTCCTTAAGCCCTAATCTATATTCATTATCAAAAAATAATGCTTTTTCACCATCAAATCTTTGTCCTTGTTTATATCCATCAGAAATAACTTTACTAACTAAAACATTATGATATTCATCAGGTATTTGTAAAAAAGTATTTCCTAAGGCATTAATTAAAATATCAGAATCTCTAGATATTGCATATATTCTTAAATCTTTAGACTCAGTTATAGACTTCCAGTCAGATGTATATCCATCCTTAGATGTAGCATTAGTACCCTTTTCTACAATACCTATTCGTTTTAATCTCTCTACATACCAAGCTCTTTGTATTTTATTTGCCATTATCCGCTTTCCTCTGTATCATCATCTATTATAGGTTTTCCTGATAATCTAGGGATTTCAACATCATTCAACCAAAGACTTCGTATTTTAATCACCTTATTATCTAACGTATAATATCTTTGATTAGCTTCAGTGGTTGTTGTATAAGTATCTTTTATCATTTCTGTCCTTAAACAAAAGTCATCTTTAGCTCTATTTAATAAATTTATAATTTCTTTCTCACCCATATCTGGATGATGCTGTTGAACTAATTCTATCATTTCTCTAGCAGTCATTATTCAACCTTCCCTTCTACATAGCGAGATAATTCAATAGCTAATTCAGCTTTATATGTTTGCATTTGAGCAGTAATAAGGGATGTTAATTCCTGGTCTTCTTCATCAAGAACTGCCCAACCTAAATAAGCTTGTAAGACATTAATTGCTGATTGCAAAACAATAGCTTGTATTAACTCATTAGGAACCCCTGCAATAATATTATCATATGTTCTTGTAGTAGTATCATCAGTATATGGTACTGCTGTTGGATATGGAAAAACATAAACTGTAGCAGTTTGAGCATCAGTAGGTATAGGAAAAATATTGAGTGTTGCTGTTCCTGATGTTGGAATGATAGTCCATACAGGCGTTAATACTGTAGCTAAATACATACTATCAGTATCTTTTGCCCTTGAAAATTCTGCTAAACTAACAGCTTTAACATCTCTATCTACAGAGTCACCATCATTACGTGTAATATGTAATATCTTCTTACCATCTACATCAAGCGTTGTAGGGTCTGCATCTAATCCAACAATATTCCCACTTTCAGTATATTTTAATAAAACTATTGGAGGTACTATATCAACTACAGAAGCAACTGCCATACTATAAGCGGCATCTACATCAACATCCCAATTAGCATCAGAATGTTGAGTACCTATTAAATCTTCAATACGTGCTAAAACACTATTGTTATTTGTAGCAATCGTCTGATTATTTGGATTTGCAACTGACATTATTTCCCTTTCGGTTTAGGTCTACGGACAACAGGCTTTATTCCATGCCATGGATTGCCTATACTACCTGAATATACTGGTTTACCTTTAGCCATTTATGCTCTATTATATTCCCAAACAACTACTTTAATTGGTTTAGCAGTATTATCAACATCTGTTGCTGGAGTAACACTGAATCTCATATAAGGTAATACGCCATTTGCATCTACATCATAAACATAAGCTACTACAGCTGCATCAAAAGTTGTTGTACCTAGAGATTTTAATGTTACATAATTAGTACCATCAACAGAACCCTCTATAGTGGCAGTACAATTTCCAATAGTATTAGTTAAATCAACTTTAGTAACATTAAAAGCTATCATAAAATCTTTATCAACCTTCCAACCAAATGGGTCTGATGTTATTGCAGAATCATCATCTAGCCATATATGCATTTCATGCCTAACAATTATATCCATAGAGTCACTAGCATCCCCAGGGTTCACTGATGCTATACTAGCATTTGTATTACTTCCCTTACTTGTCCACTTGCTAACTGAAGCAGCCATATCTATCTCCTTACTTTAAATTGAAAGGCTAAGAGCCCCGAAGGGCTCATAACCTATTTTACTTAACTAACCACTATGATGGGTCAGGTCCTGTACCGCCAACTGTTAATGCAGAAACATTTACACCAGACTTAAGCCCTGATACAAAAAAGTATCCTTGCCAAGTAGTTAAATCATCTGTTCCATCATTCCATATTAACCTAAGCCAAGGAAAGTACAAGTCAGTTAAATCAACTTCATACTGTTGAATCCCAGTTGCATCAGGTTCAACATCACCATCTAATTCAGCTACTGCCAAAGCCCAATTCTTACCATCGTAAGAGCCTTGAATACCAAAATCAGAAGATTCATTTGCTCCAGCTGTTGTAGTATTAAAACCAACTGTTAACTTCCTATTAGCAGCCATTATTCCTGGAATCCCAGGGCTTACAAGTGCTGCATCAGTAGCCGCTGGGTCTATAGTAGCAGTTCTTAAGACAGCTAAGCCACCTTCATCACCTGCAAAGTCCCATGTGCCATATACCGATGCATCAGTAATATAATGCGTACCATCAGTTACAGTATTTTCACCTACCATTGATAATTGTGCCATAAATTACTCCTCCCTTAAGAAAACTTAAGAATTGCGTGGGTTTCAGGGAGACTAATTTCAAGACCAGCTTCAGTAAGGACAGCATCTTGTCTGCCATCTATACCATTGTCTTGTACATTAGTTTCAATGAAGGTGTCTCGACTAACACCATTACCTACTAGTGGACGATAAGCTACATTTTTCATATCAACAGCAACGCAATAATCTTCCCAAGGTCCTCTTAATAGAGGCTCAGCAACAAAATGTAAATTACCAAAAATAGTATTTACCATTGTTACTTGATGCCCAAAAGCACCAGGGATAGACTGTACGTCTAATCGATATTGAGATGAACCTACCGAATTGTTCATGAAAGAACCATTACCTAGTTTATTCAAATAAGTAATAACTTTTCTTGAAGCAAGTACTAACTTATTTCCAGAGTTTCCACCTTCAGGTGCAAAGAAATCTTCCATTGCATCTAAGAAAGCGTCATATCCAGAAGAAGCATAAGACATATTATATACTTTGCCATTAGATGAAGTAAAAGGAACAATACCGTGAGAATATCTCACAGGTTGTCCACCACTAGCCGCTTCTTGAGCTGCAGTAGTTATACCATCACCAAATAACATAGCATGTTCAATATCCATCTTATGTTCCATCAACTTATCTGTCCAGATACGTTTAAACTCATTCTTTACACCACGATATTCTGTAGCTAAAGATGTGCCTGAAAAGATATTCATACCAGTTTTGAATATTTGACAATATCCTTCTCTGTCATATAATTTATCTTCCCAGCCAAGTGGAGTGTCTGTTCCTTCAGCCCATGCAGTACCAATAACCTGACCTTTATTCCCTGTTCCAAACACAGTAGCATCAGGAATTGTTGTTCCAACTGCAATGAGTTTTTCACCAGAAATTTCAGTTCTTCCAGTTGTGGTCATATGAGCAATATCAGTTCCATCATGTACAGTTGATGCAGAGCTATTAACTACTGTATCTTCTGCAATTTTGAAACGATAAACATTTCCATCATTTGCTTTTACAGCTAAAATAGCACCTGGTACAATAAATGGACAGTGAGAACCACTGCTAATTTTACCATACTGGTCATATTTTGCTGTTATAACTAAATCCTCACCAGAATCAAAGACACCACCATGCGTCTCTGCGTCTGACACTGTCAATGCTGTCGTGACGATTTCGAAGTTACGTCTTTGCCATTGGTGTCGCTGCTCTAGAAATTTAAACACAGGGTCATTAGTCGCCTTTTTAGCTACTTTATTTAAGTAAACGAAAAAAGGAGATTGCTGTGGAGCGAGTTCTGCAACTCTATCTCCAAAGTTAAAGACTCTACGCGTATTATCTAAAGAAGCAGTCCCTGCACCGGCTTGAGACGCAACATTACTATATACGGTTGCCATAATCTACCTCCTACGGTATTAGATTATATGATTCTATTTCCAAGGATTATTGGAATTAAAATCACCTATTAACGAATCCATAATTTGGTCGCTATCAGAACGCTCGCTATTCCCGCTAGCTGGCATTACCCCCATTGGAGAGGGTATTTGCTGTGCATTTTGGGCTTGCTGAAAAGATGGACTAGGCTCTGCGTTAACAGGAGCTTGTGCACCACCCTTTTGCATTCTATATAAAGCTACCAAATTATCCATTGAGATGGAGTCGGGCTGGGACATAGTTTGTATAAAGTCCTGAGTATCAGCTTCAGAAAACCCATGATGTCCTTGAACATACTGGGATACATCCTGTATTTGACGTTGCTGTTGAGCTTGAGCTTCATGACGTTGAGCAGTTTCTACTTTCTCTCGTTCAATTCCTTCAAACTTTTCTTGCATTGTTGCCATATCATACTGATGCTTCAGTTCATTATACTCACTTATATCTTCCTGCCATGTATCGACTTCATCTAGATAACGAGCACTCTCTGATGCTGGGTCACCCCAAGCATCCTCACGAGAATACCCGTGTGGTTTTTGTGGTTTGCCAGGAGGGGGCGGAAATTCCTCTACTTGCGGCGCTTGCTCTGGTACTTGAGCCTGAGATTGAGGCTGATTTGTTTGTTCAACCTGCTGTTTCAGTTCTTTTAACTCGTTCGCACGCTGCGCTGCTTGAGATTGCCAGTATTCAAAACGTTTCTCATCGTTCTTAGCCTGGTACTCAGTTGGAGTTTCGGTTATTTCCTGAGCTTGAGGAACCTGCTCTTGAGATGGAGGGGCATCCTCTTGCTGTGTATCCGTTGCATTACCAAAAAACGCATCTTCAACGGTCAGATTTGTATTAGCAGAGCCTTCTGTCACTGTTGGTGCTGTTGGCGCCTCAAAGGCACTAGTAGCATCATTTTGATTTGCTTGTTGAGGGGTATCTACTGTTTTATTATCTTCCATTTACTATACCTCTTTCTTTTCGCTGCTCCCTTTTCCACCAGAGGAAGGTAAGCTATTTTGAGTAGCTAAAGCGATATCACGCTTTATAGTGGATAAGTTGTCATCAAGTCTTTTTTCAAAAATAGTTCCAGCGGCCTTACTTTTATTTTTAACGCCATCTAAATCACTTTTGAATTTCTCAACTTCAACTCTTTTACGTAGGTTTACTGCCTCTCTATCTCTAGACTGCATATCACCCTGTAATTTTTTAATTTGCCCCTGAGCTTGTTTTAAAGCTTCTTGGAGTTTAGTAATTTCATCAGTTCTTTGCAATACACCTTCCATATCAAATACTTCAGTTTTCTTCAATACTTCAAGTCTGTCAATTAGGCCTTTCTGATAAGCATCCATATAGAACTCAAGTTCCGCATATCTATTACTTGGAAGTGTTGAGCCTGATACATATACAAAGTCATATTTACCAACAGTAATATCATTTACTATTTGTATTTCACCTGTTTTATCGTCAACCAATCTTTTATTAATAACATATTCATCAATAGAATTATTAGGTTGAACAACTCTAAAAATCTTTTGTTGCGTATATAATTGTTGCATTAAAGAAAATGCAACTTGAGCAACTCGTGTTAATCCCGCTTCAATGTCAGCTAATTTAGACTTCATCTTTCTTTGGCCAAATTCATCTAAACTAATAGTTGCCTTATATGTTTGTGGAGCAACTTGACTATTACCCATCATCATTTCATATAAACCTAATTGATGGTCTATATCATTTTTTGCTGTTTGCTCATTATTATATAATTCATTAGGTAAAGGGGTAGGTTGAACAGGCATTGGAGCACCATCTGTAGGGTCATAAGGAATTGCCACCCCAGGTTGTGCCCATTTTTGCTCAAATTCTGCCATATCCACACTACCTTCTGGTACAAGTATCTTAGTATTTGTACTTGTTGTCGCATGAGCAATTATCAAAGAGCGTGTTTTATTAATATATTGTTGTATGCCTTTTACCATTCTTACATCTGATGTAGGATATGGTGTTCTTGTATGTATATTCATTAAAGGAATAATAGGATAATCTTCTGTTGGTAAAATTCTACCATATAAATAAGTATCACCCATAATTACACACATCTTAATTCTAGTTACTTCAATTTCTACAATTTCTATTTTTCCCATTTCAACCAATTGAGCATAAGTTACTTCCTCAATGGGAATATCGGGCATTTCAGCTGATTGGTCATAACCTAATTCTTGCATTTGTTGAGATGTTTGCATTTTAAATTGTTGTATCAATTGCTGTACCTGCTGTGGGTCAGTTAATATTTTCTGACCTTGTAATATCCAAGCAGGTTGTTGCATATATTGTACAAACTCTTCTTTATCTAATAAATGTTCTTTACCAGAAAAAGATTCAAATACTCTATATTTAGGAACTTTTACTTTAAAATAACGCTCATAACCTCTAATATAGTCTTGATTACGAACTTGTCCTACATCTTCAGGAAATTGTGCAGAATAGTCATCTGTAGCACTCCCTGTATTTACTTGATTCCAATTTTGGTCTGAAGAAGCATTTTTAATAGCCTTTTCATACATTGGATACATTTTAGTAGCTTGACCTTTAGTAAACATTCGAGAAACAATAACACTTTCTGCATCATCAAAATACCTGCTTCTACTATTAGGGTCAATATATACATCAAGAGGGTCAAGGTCTCTTATACAGACTTCACCTTTACCCATATCTTTAGTAGGGTCCTGATAAACCTGTATTAATCCCATCCCCATAACATAATAATCATCTATAGCAGCACGAATTACTGAAATACCATCGGATACATCTATCATATAAGACAAAAGCGCAGATACTACTTGCGCTACTTTGTTATCAGAATCTTCCCTAGGAGCCACCCTAAAGGATGGTCTTCTTGAGGTTAACATAGCTTTGGCAGATTCTACCGCAGGATGTATTCTATTTACAGTAACGAGTGCTTGCCCACGAGATTTAAGAGTTTCCTCTTGTTCTTGGGTCCACTGTCGTCCTAAACGAAATTCTTTATCCTCTTTAGCGTGTTTAGCCCAAATTTCTCTATTTTGGGAGTATGTATTAAACAGCTCTTTTGTCTCATCTACTAATTTTGTAGTTGAATCTTTCGAATCTTTACTATTAATCATAGCCATAATTTACGAACTATAATGTCATCCAGTCAAGCACTTTTTTTGCAGTAGACACTTTATTGTCGCTTTCCTCCCATTTTTTAAGCCTACAAGGCTTAGCTCCATCTAAAGCTGTCCATATCCCATCCATGATATCATCATGCTTTCCACGAGGGTAAGATAAGAACTCTTGTTGCCCAGTTAAATCCTGAGGCCTCCAATAAAATTGATTACGAGCGAACATAGGGACCAGAGACAATAATCGTTCTGATTTTCTATTTCTTGGCTTAACACCCTTTTCAATGCCTGGGATGTATATTTCTTCCTCTTGCATAATTTGTCTAACTGCTGTTCTAAGAGCTTCTTGATATCCAACTGTTTCAATTTTCATTCTCCTTGGTTTATATTTTTTATATATATCTATTATCTTCTGAGGTTGTAACTCAGGAGATAGGCGTTCCCTTATAATATCTATACTATATTTATTACCCTTATTATCGATACCAATAGTAGCTATAACAAAATAATCGGCCGTTACTGATAATGAGGATGCAGGGTCAACCCCACAATAAACTTCCACAGGTATGATTTTCTTTTCATTATCTATTAATCTTGTTAAACAGCCTTGGCCTTCTATAATTTCATAATCATTATGATGTAAATTCATCCATTCAGGTTTAAAAGGAGCCATATCAGGAGATTGAGCTATATTCATATACTCCTGATAAAACCCATTTAAATTGCCAACAGAAGCCATTTCATCTTTTATCTGTAAGATTCTCTTTCGAGGAAATCTAGCAGGCCAAAGCGGTTTTTCATCTTCATCCCAGATAGAATACCACAAAACATGCCATGCTGTAGAACTCTTCACCCAATACAAAAAGCAGTCTTCAGAGATAACCGTACCTATCATAACTATCTTTCCTTCATCAGAAAGAGAGGGTATAACAGCTTCTGTCATCCATCGTCTGTTTTTTGTTCTAGCTTCTGGAGTAGCTGCATTTAATTCCGATTCAAAGTCATCGACAATTATAAGATTAGGCCTTGTATCCCCTTCAATAAAACCACGAACTCTTTGCCCAGTTCCAACTGCGATAATTCTCGTTCCGTTCGCAAGTACTATATCATTGTTGGTCCATCTTTTGGCGGTTAAGGGGCCAAGGTCTCCAAATAATTCTCTAAACTTCTCACTATGAAGTAAATGATACTTTAACCTGCTTAAAAAGTTTATTGACTGAGCCTGTGACTCAGAAATAATTACTATAAATAAATCTTCATCACTAGGTTTAAAAGCTACCTTCCATAGAGGATAAATTAGACTAGTAGTAGTACTTTTAGCAGTACCTCTAGGAGCAGCAATAGCTACTCTTCTATGTTTTTCATCCTTTAAAGCCCTATATACTTCTGCATGAAAGGGAGGTATTTCCTTATTTAATGCTGTAGGGAAACAATATCGCCCAAATAGGGCCATATTTTCATATAACTTCTTATAAGCTTGTTTTTGAGCATATGCCTGCTCATAATCCATAGATGTCATCCTCTTTTAG
>NZER01000367.1 GCA_002690445.1 Candidatus Pacearchaeota archaeon | reverse complement strand
TTTTATTAATTTTTCCCATTACTTAGTTTGCTCTAGATAAAAAACATACAACTTAAACCCAAAGTTATATCTCAATGATTCATTTCCTATAATATTATAGCTGTTACCGTCAATTTCTATTCTCTCAGTCTTTCCTTTCATAATATAATCTCTAGCGTCAGGTTTTAATTTAATCCTCACTGATGCATTTTTAGGCACTTGCACATTAATCTCGGAATCAAACGACGCGTTAGATCTACCAAGATGAGAAACCAGAGCTTCAAATTCTTGATTTTGATGAATATATTTTATATTATTTTGAGTAGAATCTTCCGCGTATCCTGCATATACATCTAAAGCGGGATTTATTATTTTTTTAATGGGCTCTTTATGAATAAGTATAGTTCTTTTAAATGTATCGAAAAGATCTCCCAAAATATCTTGGAAAAATTCTCTGTCTGCGGTACTTAATAGATCTGCCATAATTATTTTTTCTCAATTTGTGTAGGAACAGACTCTCTAAGTTTATATGCGTTAATTAATTTATGGAGCTCTTCTGTTTCGACGCGCTTTAGATTATAGAATGTTTTAGAGAGTTCATTTTTGTTTATTCTTTTTACTCGTGTATCATCAGATTGAATTTCGACAACACTATCAACCGCGGCAGCTCCTAAAGTTGACCTAATTTGCACGTCATAATAATGTACTGAGTACATCATTTTTAATATACTTTTTGCTTCCTCATTGATTTCATGATTTGAAGAATCCACGGATTTAACTATTTCTAGGTCCGTATCTATAAAATAATTTTCATTAATATGATTATTTAATGCCCCCATATTGGCCCTTAACCAAAATGTAATCGGCGGGATAGATATCGTACTTGGTGAGCCCAATTCTCTATAAATTTCATCTGCTATGTCTACGATTTTCATATCAGTTAATATTACACTAATTGATTTAGTATGAGGGTGAAGCAAATAGCTTTAATAGCTATTATACGTTAATTAATTTAAAATTTAAAGATTCTTTAAGCTCCAGCCGAAAGATCCATCTCGTCATCAAGAACTTCCCTCGTGGGAAGAGATGAGATTAAATCCATCCAGTTACCCCAAGTTACGTCGTCTTGTAAAACGTCTGCGGGAAGAGCGTATGAACCGTCGCTAAGCTTAACGGGCCTAAGAGCTCTATGTAAATGGATATTTTCCTTATTAACTTCTAATAAGGAATTTCGTTGTTCTTCGTCTAATATTAACATATTCATATTTTTATTCCTTTATATTTCATGTATCGTCTACATTTCTATTTATTTTTCTAGCGAAATCTTTGTAAGATGTCTCCATGTGCTTTACTTCTAGGCTCGACAGGTAATCTCCTATAGAGTAAAAAGATATATTCCCTGCCCACGACTGTTTTACATCGGGATATTCGCTAAGAGAAGAAGCGCCAGTATTTTTTACCAAAATTGGGGCATCAACATTGATAGGATCCCCGAACATAACCTCTCTCAATATCCAAAGATCAGAATAATAATTAGTTTCATTAAAAGAAGAGTCAATGTTTCTTTTATAAGAGTGGGTATACGGAGATTCTTTTCCTAAATAATGAATCATATATTGCCCCTGCGTAAAAGTCGAGCCATTCTCAACAACCCACCCTAATACAAAATCTTTATTAATTTCCTTTTTACATTCGCTAGCAGAACAGGAGATTTGCTCTTGTTCAATATTATACCCCTTCAATGTGCTCGTTATCTCAACTAATTGAGACTCAGAATAAGAGCTAAAATCATCCCAATCCGCAATAGACCAGCCCCCACCTAAATTCTCATTTATTTCTTCCTCTAATAGACTTTTTGATTTTGAGAGTAGATCACTTATAGAATAATTCTTATTGGTTAATGAATAGGTGGCATTTCCTATTTTAATAAACTTATTAGGTATTGTCAAACCCTGACCGCCTTCTTCCCCAGACCAAGTATTAGCAAATAGGTGAACTGTGCCATTTTTAGGTAACCCTACGTCGCCCGAAATTGTATAAGCTGAAGTATTTCTCTTGATGCCGGCGAAATATAATTCAGTCTGCTGTGGGCTACGATTTAAAAATATGGTTTGTTGAGGCTTATAAGCGCCGAGATGATTATATACATAAGACGGGGTATAATACAATTGATCCCAAAACCCAAATAAGTACTGATCGCTTTTTCTGGTTTGAAGCAATACTGATATACGGCTCGCGATTCTATTTGCTTTAGGCAATATAGATATAGGTATATTGTCTTCTTCTTTCGTTAACGTTGCATCCGAACTTGCAATTGCTATATGACCCGTTTTGTTTGATGCGAAACCGTCATTCATATTTACTCCAGTATCTATGAATTTTTTTGCATTAATCCACGAGTCTTCAGTTAATATAGTTCCTATATTATATGGAGTAAGTCCCGTAGAAGGACTATAATCCTCCTCTTCGAACATCTTGCTGCCTTTATTAACGTCTTCTGGTTTGCCAAGATCTTGTATAACAGGAACTAGCGCGCCAGATAAATTTAATGCAGAAAACAAATTAACTCTTTTTAATTTTTCCCTGAGCCCAGAAAAAGCTTTGATTGCTAACATCCATTCATTAACAGCAGCAACAATGTCCTCGTTAAGTTCTCCGCCGGCAGAAGGGATCCTATGATTTGCCCAATCATTTACCTCTGGGTCTAGATCGGCGAATTTAGTTCTATGTAAATCTTTATCTAGCGATTTCAAAAATGATTGCATTTTTTCGGCAGAAAAATTCAAGTCTAAGGAGGTATAATTGCCGTTACCGTCTATTGTAGAAGAACCAGAAACAGTATCGCCCTTACCAAAAGAATAATAATTTATAATAAAATCCGTATTCAAAGGTACCGTTCCATTAGGAGACCTAACGCCAAATAATATCATTTCTCTATTTGGCGATCCCCCATCGTTCCTATATCGGTATTCATTAAATACTTTTCCATCTACGTAAGTGCGGCATCTCGTTCTGGATGTATCTCCCCAGATAGGAGCAGATCTAAGACAATAGAAACCCTTCCCTCCAAGAGGATAATCATCAAAATTAAAATCATTGTCTGCATCGCCAAAATCAAAATCATACGTACCGGGAAATAAAGAGTTGCTCTCAGAAGAGCTAAGATCTAAACATTTACCAGAAGTCTTATTCCAGAAAGAGCAAGTGTAAGACTGATATCTTTCAATAAGCATACTATCTACGTTAATATTTCCCGCTAAGAAATTTATTGTATCTGTATGTTTATTGAATCTTCTCATCTTGAACGCGTCTTCTGCGCCCATAATACCAATAGACTCTATACCTTCTTCTATTTTTTTAAGGCCGCGAAATGCCATATGCCAATCGTTTCCATTTTCAGAAAAATTACTAGCTGCGACCCCCATACCGAGCCACTTACTACCAGAGCTTCTTAAGCCCGACAGTTCTCCAACCGAAGTATAACTAGAGCTTGAAAAATTAGAATTTTGATCTACGCTATAGCCTACGTCAATAATGATCGGCGTTAATGCAGCGTATAGATTTTCCCCTACAAATAAATTACACCTTTGTATAGACTCTCGCATTCCATTTACGGATTTTACTTTTTTCATCCAATGATTGACCGCATAGACCTGAGACTGATTAACCACCCCTCCGCTATCTTCCATTCTTTCATTACTCCATGTCCATACTTCAGGATCGGAGGCAAAGAATTTTCCTCTTTTTAAAGATTTATTTAGAGATTTAACGGCGCTATTATAAACAGAAACCTGAGAAGCAGACAACCCCATACCTATAGAATATAAAGTCATTCTACAAGGGAAGCTCGGCATGTCTACCCCGTTAACTACATCTCCGAAAACTATAAAATCATCTGAAGGGATACTAGACGTGCCCCCATTGGAAACTGAAGCTTCACTTGATCCATTTTTATATAAAATAGCATCCGTATCATTAAGCTTGCTTCCTAAAATAAATCCCGCAACAGGATCAGAGCTAGAAGCTGAAACTTCTTCGATGTCTAGCCGTAAAAACTCCGAAGTAATGTCTAGCTTTAATGACCCATTTCCTATAGCATAAGAATGAGACGAGTTACTCAAATTTCCCTTAAAATCAACAGCAACATGAGCGTCAGTAAAAGACATATCTGGAACATCCCCCATCTTTATGCCTGTATCTAAAAATGTTGAGGTATTTCCATTTAGTCCGTCATTTAAATGAAGGTCGCTAAAATTTGTATTTATGTCCACGGGCTCGCCAAAATCCCTGATAAGCGGAACCATTGCAGAAAGCATATTCTCCCCTCCAAAAATATTTAGTCTTTTTATGCTTGGTCTTAATCCATCTTCTGCCCTCAAGCTAGACATGAAAGTATTTATGATGTCTACGTGATCATCTCGAACTACTCCTCCATTATCAGGAACCTTTTCATATGCCCAATCATATACTTCTTCATCCAAGTTCCTCCTAAGATTTGAATCTAATTCAGAAAGAGCATCAGAAATAGAAGAGACCTCAGACTCGCTTAGTCCCAGACCCAAACTATAATAACCTATTCTTGAAGAATTGTCATTGTAATTTTTGACCTTAAATTCAACCGGATCCTTTGACGCAAAAATAATTAACCTTTCTTGACTATCTTCCGTGATATTGCTATCAATTTGGGTATTAGTATTTTTTAAAGCCTTATCTAAATAAAGAGAAAGATTAGTTTCGGATGATCTATTTACAGTCCATAACCCCTTTACAGATTGAGAACTGGGTGAAATTAATTTAATATCGAACTCCCTAATATGTATAGAAGTATCCGCAACGGCTGTACCATCTATATTTGCCGCGGCCCATTGAACTTCTATAGTATCACCCGCCGCCACACTAGATAAAACTACATAATAATCCCTCGGGCAGTTTGATATAGGGTTATTAGAAGAAGCTTCTTCACCCAGATCAGAACACTCAGTGCCGTCATTAGTCGACGTTTCGGGAAAGTCTGCATTATCTTGATAGTTGCCGCTAAGAACTTCTATATCATTTTTTAAAATTTTCCAAGCCAGATAGTGTTCTCCCGGAGAAATGTGCCCTTCAAAATGTATTTTATGTATGCCATTTGTTGTAGCTTTAAATTCATAATTTGAGTCTTTCCTCCAGTAAACCCCATCAGTTGAACCAGTAAAAGTCTTATTAGTATTATACTCATAAGCAATAGATTCTGTTCCCGCCGCATTAACCTCATAGCTAACGGGATTGGTATTATCCCACGCATAACCATCTACTGAATCTGAATCAAAACTAATAGATAACGCAGGCTTAGTCGGATCTCCAGCTAGAACCCCATGAGAGAAGGTCCTTGCGTTTATGCTATCTAAGTCAGAATAATTTTTAATAGACAAGTGCCCAGAACTGCTCGTTAAAAACTCAGATAATTTCACTCCAGTATCTATGTGTTTATTAAGCCCGCCCTTCAGCCCTAGAAAAGAAAAATCTGCTGAGTCAAAGTTAACCTGTTCATCGACTTGATTTCCTAATTTATTTATAATTGGAACGTATTTTGCATTTATATTTTCTCCAATAAATAAATTTATTCTACTTAACTTATCTACTAAGCCAGAAGTTTGCTTTAATGTAATCATCCATTTATCAACGGCAGCGACTTGCTTTTGTGTTAACGTGCCGCCATTTTCTGGGACCCTTATATTAGCCCAATTCCATACATCTGGATCACTTGCATAATGCAAGGTTCGACCTGAGGTTAATTTTTCCACAGCACTCTTCAGGTGGACGACGTCTTCGTTAGATAAGGATTTACCAATAGAATAAAATGAAATAAACTGATCCGTATATCCGATGGAATCAATGTAATCCGACTCAATGTCTCCAGTAAATACTGTTATATTCGAAGAGATATCAGTGGGCTCCCATTTATTTTCTTCAGTATTCTGAACTATATCTATCCCCGTAGAAGGAGATCCACTATGTAATTTTAATGTATTTTTATGACGTAAGTTATTAACGAAAAATCCCTTACTCGTGGCGTCTTCATCATGATTGGATTTTTGTCCGGCAAAAGCCATAGCCCCCAAGGCTAAAGAAGTGTTAATAAGTATGTCGGTAGAATTAGCGGAAGAGCCTTCTCCGCCGAAGGCTCCCATTAACACATTCCTATTTTTAGAAAGCGTTTCATTATCTGTTTCAACGGTAGTATTAACTGATATGTGCCCAGAGTTATCCGAGAACTCGCTACTAGCGCTAATTCCCGTATCCAAGAACTTAGAACCCCCATCGCCTTTAAGGCCATAAAATAATCTAAAATCTGACTTTATAAAATTATAATTTATGTCTAATCTATTACCTTTATCTATGATTAAGGGAACGAAGGCAGATATATAACCTCGGGAAGAAGCTGCGCTAGCTAAAAAAAGATTGGCTCTAGAAATTTTATTTCTTATTTGATGCTTTTTTATAGTAAACATCCATTCGTCTGCGAGATTAATATCAGCTTGCGTGTGGTGATCATCGATATTTCCAACCACCTCATTGAGTCTATAATTTGCCCATTCCCATACCTCTTCGTCCTCAGCTGAGAAATATTCTCTTTTTAAAATTTTATTGAAATTAGTAAGAGCGCTATAAAACACCTTTATTTCATCAGCAGTTAAACCTAAGCCGATAGAATAAAAATTTATTCCTTCGGTAAATACGTCAGGAGCAGTAAAAGAAGTGTTCTTATTAAATAAATAAAAATCCTTATCCGTAGAGTTAGACGGACTATTAGATGATATATCTTTATATGCTTTTTGGTGGTTATTTAAATATAATTCTACTTTATCAGAACTAGCAGTTCCTACATAAAATCCAGCAGAAGTACCTGACTGAGAATTACTATTACTCGCTTCGATCACGTGCTCTCCCCAACGAAAATAATGTTTATAAGAATTAAGAGAGGCTCCCAAAGAAGCGAAGTCTTTCCCTATCCAATCAGTATAGGACGAAGAAGAATTTCCGCCAGTAGTATTAACCGCTATATGCCCATCCGTGAAAGACATACCCGCGTCTTCGAAATTAGTTTTAGTATCTATATATCTATTTCCGCTCGCAGAGTCCCTATGTTTTAGCCCCGAGTCCTTACCAAGAGATTCATAATCTGTTGTTAAAAAATCATTATTTGTTTCCGTAGGAGTGCCCGCGTCAATGATTATAGGACATAAAACTGAAGTTAAATCTTCTCCGCAAAATAGGTTAACTCTTTTAAGCTTCGCCCTTAAAGTGGAAATAGATTTTATCTCTCTCATCCAAGAGCTTACGGCTTCCACAGTGCCCCCGGATACCTTTCCGCCAGAGCTAGATACTCGAGCTACCCAATCTATAACTTCCTGATCTACGGTCGATTCTGATGAGGAGGAGGATACAGCTTTAGGTATAAAGGACTTTACAGGGGTACTAATTTTTCTAGTAACCCTTTCCCTCCTTCTAGGATTGAAGGATCCCCTTGTCCTTACGCTTCTCACAATATGTATTCAATTAGCTAGACGCAATACTATTTACGAATCCGTAAAGTATAACCTTATCGACGGTGTCCGTAAAAGCTCTAATGACAGCTCCATTTTGCACAACGAATCCGGGTACAACTAAATATAAACCAGATTGTGCATCAACAGTTTGGACGATAGTATTATCGGGATCAGAAGTTCCACCAAATTCTAAAGTCAATTTAATTGAAGAAGTATGAGCGTTATAAGCATAAATCCATAATTCATCAAAGTCTGTCGTTCCAGAAACGGCTTGATGGACTACTGTACCCGGGGTAGCATTCGTACCCACCTTAATCCCTTTACCGTCTGTCGAACCACTAAATATTTTTTTACTATATACAGCCATTTTTTTTCCTTTTTTTAACTAAACATTTGAAAATATATTACAGCGGAGGCATCCATAGTAACCGTTCCAGTTGCACCATCATCGCCTTTTTCGCCGGTTATTCCTTGAGCTCCTCGATCGCCCTTATCTCCTTTTTCGCCCTTATCTCCAGTATCACCTTTGCTTCCGACGTCGCCTTTTTCGCCTTTAGCTCCTAATGTCCCATCGAGCCCGGGATCACCCTTGGCTCCTTGAGGGCCTCTTAAATCGTAACCAGATTTATCTATAAAACTTGACATATTAAATCTCCGTATAAGTTATTGTTGCAGATATTCTATTCCCAGCGGATGCTTTTGCCGCTAGCCTCTCACCATCTTCTAGTAAAAATTTTTCAGCACCAAATTCATAAGTTTCCCCCGCGGCCACTACTAAATCTTTAACCACGGTGTTAGTGGCACTCGCACTTGCTCCGCTTTCTATAGCATGAATAGTTACAGAATCGTCCTTTGAGGACGTATTGCAAAGATACATTCCTATTCCAGCCAGATTTGTCTCTTCTGCCTCCAGAATATTCGTTATTACATTATGTATTATAGTATTATTAATCATTTTTAACTAACTTAAGATCCACCACTTCTTAGCGATTCTGTCTATCGCGACTACAGTAGCTGGATCGTTTACATTTACACTTCCAGAGTCACCTTTGGGTCCTTTTTCGCCAGCAGACCCCTTTTCCCCCTTAGGTCCAGCGCCCGCCACAGAAGTGGAAGTTAACAAATCGAACTTAATTGTCCCACCATCCTCGATATTATCAGTCGTGACAACGAGTGCAATCGCATCTCCCTGTCCACACGTTACTGACTTATCTGGCCCCTCATCTGATGCTTTACACACCCAAGCGCCGGCTGAAGTATCCTGAGCATTTTCCTCTATAATGATACCCTGCTCTCCCACCATTTCGAGCGCTTTAGCAGTCCAACTTTCTTTATAA
>NZER01000366.1 GCA_002690445.1 Candidatus Pacearchaeota archaeon | reverse complement strand
CCGCCTCCTTCTGATAGGGCCGAAGTTCGAGTCCCTCGATGATGTGGAGCGGCGCGTGGCTCGAGTCCGACAACGCTGGGTACGATGTCTTGGAGATGAACTCCATGTCTGGATAGTCTGGGCCAAGTGCTACCCCTCTCGGAACCATCAGCCCAGTTCCCCAGAGATGACGAATGGGAATCATCTGGCATGCGTAGACATGCGTGTCAGGAACTTGGATGTACTTACCATTCTGCCTTAATGCCATGGCTTGGTTGTACTGCGGGTTTGGGCAGCGGAACTTCCGCTTTATCTCTTCAATGTATGGCGAGCCTGGAGGTAGGAATTTCCCGCCTCCAATGACGCATCTGGTGTCTGACATGGTGTTTCTCCTAACACTAAATATAGTGTAAGTACCCAGTGGTGTCAATGGGCAATTGGCGTATCTATCGAGACCCCATCCCCCTCGCCCGGTGGGGACCGTACTCTCCAGCACGGCGCAGACGAGGGGGTGGGGAGTTCTCTATTCCTCGCTCGACCCCAAGTAGCAGGTCCAAATCTCTTCCTCTGCGTCCCATTCTAGCATGTGCTCGACCGGATCCTCGGTCGTGCCCAACAGGTAGACGCCAGTGTTCTTCATCACGATGACACGTTCAACCACGCGTTCCGTGCCAGCGTCACTATCAACCATTTTGACGACCACCGTTGTTTTTTCGACTACATCCTCTTCTGAAGAGAACTCCTCTGGGTCCGGCCACGGCAGGTCATCCGTGACTTCAGGCTCTGCGAGCTCGGGTGCCGCCTTCGTGAGTCGAGGTAGGCTGTCCGCAAGAACAGGCTTTGCCTCTTCAACTGGCGGTTCCGGCAATGCCCTTCGGATGGTCTCAACCGCAGGAGCTTCTTCGTCGGTGACAAACGCCCAATCAGCGGGTGGGTACCATCCAACGATGGGAATGCCATCACTTCGGCGAGTCCTCTTCTTCCAACCAATCTCTTTCATGGTTGCGCCAATCGACAACTTGACCTTGTGAGGCATGTCCTCTTCAGACTTGGGAACTTCCACATCATTGGCAATGAAGTCGTACGCGTCAAGTGCCAGCTCATATGACCGAATGCCAGGGTACAAGTTCATCGTGAGAATCCTTGCGGATACGTTCTCGTCTGGCTTGACCCCACTCCTCTTCTTCTTCTTATAGGTAACCGCTGGTTTATCTGTTGGTTCAAGTTCGACTTCTGAGAACTCAACTATTGGTTCAAGTTCGACTTCGGATTCGATATCCCAATCTTCGACCTCGTCTACTCCGTTGCCTTGAACATCCTCTTCTTCTGAAACAACCACTTCAGGACGGTGTTCGTCGAAGAATCCATCAGGCGGATACCATCGATACGCTCTGGTACCATCAGTCATCTGCCGCTTTCGGCCCCACCCCAACTGGCGCAGTGCTACACCCATCGCTTGCTCAAGTGTTCGGTAAGAACTCACCTCTTGATCGTAAAGGCCGAGATGGTTGATGATGTCTTTGATCTCGGCTCCAATGTCCTTTTTGGTCAACAAGCCTGTCATCTTATCGGCGTACTTTTTACCGATGTCATCGAAGTTCGGCCCAGGCTTCTGGCGTTTCTTTGTTGAGTTGGACTTTGGCGTTGCTGCAAGCAACCCCATCTCCACTTCTTCAAAGGTCAACTGTTGCCCATACCTTCCAGCCATGTAGACCATGACATCGGCAATCGTGCGCTTTGTCGCCCTTGACTCCCCATCTACCAGAGACTTGCCATCACTGTGGCTGAATCTCCCGACAAGGTTTGGGTCGTGTTTTGCTGCGAGGTATACGCTGTAAACTCCGACGGCCCCTCTGATTTTTTCATTTGCTTCCATTTTCACACCTCCCCGTGTGTTCGTGTTCACTCTTCGCTACGAGATTGCTCAAGCGCTGTAAATCCAAGTGCGCTTTGTGCACGACTTGTGCCAACTCAATCCGCTTTGATTTGGTGATGAAGTCTTCCGACCAATCATCCAACATGCGCCACCACCAATCCGGTCCATCCTGCCACCCGTCCAGCTGACGCTGCGCTACTCTCAACCACTTGAGAACAGCAGCAACCCCCAACGAATGCTCCAGGTCAATGACCAATGAAGCCATCGGACACGGCATGCTCGTGCCTTTGTCGTCGATTACCATGCAGTGCGACTCGTGCTCTTGGCCCCACGGCCGTACCGTCAGCGACATGTCAGACCGAAGTGGAAAGCCCTGCGGCTCCTTGCCCGGCACGAAGCGGACGGGGGTTCCAGCAAGAACGTCCATCTCATCGATGGTCGGCATAATCTCTTCCCAACTCATGGTGTTTCTCCATTGTGGTGTTTAACCAGTTTATCTTAAATAACTACTGAAGGCATCACTCTTTGCCTATTTCCCCCCAGTGGCGTATCGAGCTGTCTTCTCAATGCACTCGCGGTAGTCTTCATAGGACTTGCGCAAGTCATTGAGCTCTCTGGTTGTGTCCAACGTGCGTAGGTCCAACGCCTTGAGGTAAACGGCAACCGCAATGACAACGTTGACTGCAGCTATGAAAGACAACGGGTCGCCGTCCTTGGCGGATAGGATGGACTTTTCCATCAGAATGACCGACGCCTATCCGTCATCTCGTATTGGTAATCCTCGTAGCACGCGCGCTGTTCTTTGATTTGTTTGAACAGGTTCTCCTCGACGTAGTCCCGCTCTTCATCCGTCAGGTCGGTGGGCGTGCCCGTCTCGGCGATGAACGCCTTTGAGATGTCTACCTCCCCGTCGCTGCCCGAGTCGGTCCAAGTCTGTTGCTCGGGCTCTGAGTAGTAGACCTGGACGAGGAGTTCTAGTTCAGAGAGTACCTCCCCAGTCTCTTCGTCTCGGGTCTCTCGTGGAATACGCATGGTGATTTCTGGCATGGTGTTTCTCCTACCTGCCCTGTACGGCTTTGATAGTGCTCAATACAAGCAGATTATCTTTGAAGGTGACGAAGCCAATGCTCAGTCCCAATTGAAGTAACAGTTGGTCGGAGTTCGATCCGTATCGCTGAAGTGGCGTCAATCGATCCTGAAGTTTAAGTAGACATCGGATGTCGAACTCGAACTCCTCGCGCTCTTGCACGTCGGTTGTGTACCAGAAGTCGTACCGACTCTTGATGTTGTTGTTCTTATAGGTGTAGTAGATGATCCAAGTCTTCCCTTCTGGGTTGGTCACTTGAAAGGCGACTTCAGGTTCTACATATTGCATCGGCATGGTGTTGTTCTCCGTTGTGGTGAATGAGATGTCCAGATAACTTCTTTGCTTGTTTGTGATGCTCCAGCTGACTTTGTTGTCGCCTTGGCATCGACGAGATGGGCGAACGGTAGCCAGTTGGCACCATCTTGCTCGCATGCGATCACTTGACCAGGCAATGACCGACACCACTGAGCAAGCAATGGAAAGCAAGACGACTCGAGACTGCACGAATAGTACTTGCCCTTCGCCTGATACGGGGGGTCGATAAACCACGTAGCCTCCTGAGCAGGGATGTCCGCATACGACCCATGCGCAACTTCCCAATGCCGAATGCTGTCAACCTGAGAGGCTACCCGCTCTCGGATCCGTTCTCCCCAGAACTGGTTCTTGTACCTCTCCTTTCGCATCCACGCAGACGCAGACTTCTTTGGCATAGTGCTCGCCTTGTTGAGCCAGAAACCAATGAGCCACCGCGCCTCTTGGCAGATGTTCAAGTCATCGACGGATTGGCTCGGCTCAAGTAAAGGCAACCTCGCTATCTCCCAAGACGGTGTTGCAATCAGGTAGGACCACACACCCACAACTCTTGGGTCAATGTCGATGAGCTTGACCATGCGGTCGGGATATCGAAGCGAGTACCCAGCAGACCCAGCAAACGGCTCGATAATCGTACCGTGCTCTGGCGTGGGATACCGCTTGGCAATCTGCCACTTGGACCCGTAGAAGGAAAAGAAGGGACGTAACATCATTGGGGTGTAGTTCCTCTGGGTTGTGGTGTTAGTGTATCCTACTACGGATACAACCTCTGGTCAATTAATGCCCAACTTCGGCGAGGTCTTCCTCGTCTTGGAACATCTCGAGCGCCATGACTACCAGTTGGTTCGCCAACTCCTGCGGACACCCGTGGTCAACCAAGTCCTGCACTGACTCGCACGGTTGGCCAGCTCCAGTGTGCTCCTCGGCAGTGTAGACAACCACAGGCAATATCGTGTCGTGAATGGTCATCACCAAGAGACCAGCGGTGAAGCTGGCTTTGTCGCTACCCTCGGCAACCGCCTCGAAGCGAACCATCTCCATCTGCTCGTCGAACACGAGCTCAGTGTGGTTCAACGCCATGCGCATGAGGTACGCGGTGAGCGCCTTGGCAGGCACGTCAGCAACAGCCATATCGATTCTGAATGGAACCATCATGATCTTTTCAGTGTCGTAGATTGGGTTGCTCATCCCTCACCTCCTGGGGGAGCAAACCACACTTCCTCGTTTGTATGGTTTGACGTAGTTTCGTCTTCCCATTGAATGGTGAAAGTACCTTTTGGGGTACTGTCTCCTGCATAGCGCGGAACGTATGTAACTACTGTTCCGACCTTTCCGGGATTGGACCTGAGTTCCAGCTTGTCGCCAGGCTGGACTTCATCGCCTTCTCCGTAGACCACAAGCATGAAGTTCTTACGCTTTGCGGGGGCGATCTTCTTCATGAGCTCTACAAACTCTTCTGCCTTCTCCAACTTGTAGACTCCAGTTGGTGGAGAGCCGGGCTCTACCGATTCATCGAGGTTTCCTACCTCGTCATTTCTAAACAAGTGAAAGTGGTTACTACACCACGAACATACAATCATAGCCATCACTCACCTCCATTGGCTTGGGCGATAGCGGCTTGTGCCGCCAACTTTGCGATTTGAAGTTCGAATAGGTCCGCGTCCATCGCAGCGACCATTGCCTTCAAGGCATCCAATAGGTCAGGCGCTGCTGCTATCAGGCGGGCGTCTGCGGCGATGTCGCTTGGCGATCGGAGACGATGCCCGACTGTGCGGTTCATTGTGCAGACGTGAACTCCTTCACGCCCTTCACCAGTCCTGATGTAGAAGTGATCTGGGCCGTATCGTAGGTCTGTCTCGACATCCCAGGGTCCGGGCGTATAACTAGTCACTTGGCACCCCCTGATCGATGGGCAACGGCAGGCAACGTGGCAAATAATCCGCTCAAGGCTAAGGCAAAATACCCCGCTCTATAGGTCACTGGCATCGTGATTCTCCTGTTCAGTGGTGTGAACTACTATACTATATATGGTGTTCTGAGCTGATGTCAATCAATTACTTTGGCGATATGTTCTCTACCTGGGCACCAACAGCGGCAACTAAAGGGTAATAGAATAGACGCAAGACTCGCCGAAAGTGACGGTGTCCCTACTAGGTAGGGCCAAGTGTCCCTACAGGGGGCCAGCATAAAATACCCTTTGCACCCGGCTTATCTCTATGGCCTTACCTGTCCCTACCTACTTTACTAAAAGAGTCATAGAGAGGGAGTTATACGAATAGCATATAGTGGTAAGGTACACTAGAACACTCTAGTAGAAACAGGTAGGGACAGGTAGGGACAGCAAAATTAAACGGCCGATAATGCCCCTTGTACCCACACTATCAGGTGGCCCTACCTCCGAAAAATGACGGAACAAAGTCTTGACGTGTCCACCAGGACGCCAGCGGAACTATCGAAAATGCCCAAAGAACCTCACTTATCACTGTCCCCGCTTGGAGGACAGACGACAGAGGCCGTAGAGCTGGTTTCTGAGGCCAATGAGGACTCTATGTATAACCCCACTTCTCCGATTAAAGGCTCCAATAATCCGGTCGGATGACATAATATGGAAACCCCAAGACCACGCGCGCGCCAATGACAACTCAACAGTACTGCCCAGCTGTGAAGCAAGTCTATCGTGTACCGCTTCACCCCTCGAGAACCGCGCAACCAATTGAATACCGTCCGAGGATCCTCACACACTACTACCGAAAAATCCTCCAACCGACCACCACAGCCAAACCCCTCCTCTACCTCACGATACATAAGGTACAATCGTATCCCACATGCCTGAACCTCACTCCGTAGCCAAGTACCCGTTAAATGACAGTCTATGTCGGCGTAAAATGACGCAACATCACACACCCGAGGTGACGCTCGTGCAAAACCTGAACGCTCCAACCTCCGCTGAGTCCGATACCACCGACTCGCCATTTTGTAATGCTCGCTCATGGAACTCTATCGCAAACCTTTATAGCCTTTCAAAATGTATGTTCCCACAGAATGTAACGAACTGGATTAACCGCGATGATGAAGCCGGGGGAGGGATTGTGCTCGCCGCCTGTTCAAAAGGGGCCCCTTCTGTGTGGTGCAAGGCCATACAGCGAAAGTCCCATTATCGGCGTTTCAAGGGCAATATGCTCATCAAGGAGCGTACTGTAAATCGGGTCAAACCGGTATCGGCCGGGGGTCGGGGTGTGTCTCCTGGCGCGAGCTCGCGGAGGGTTCTCCGTCGGGGTCGGAAGGGGGGCGGTTGACGTCACTGGGTCAAACCCGCGGTCCGCCCCGGCATGTTTCTGGTTTGTTTGCTGTGAGGCAACAGGCTCGAGGATGTCGTGGATTTCCTCCTGGCCTGACATGAGCGCGCGCGTGCGTGCCCGCTTTTGTGATAGGGCGAGCCCCCCTTGAGGGGGTGGCCGTCACGAGAACAGCCAGAGGATTGAGAGTGTGCCGGCGAGCACGATGGAGGTCCAGATGAATGCCGCGGCCAGCTGCTCGAGTACTCCAGGTAGCATAGTTGTTCTCCTTGTCCCAGCTCGGGTGGAATGGGCGGCAGGAGGAGGACACCACATCCACTCCTGCCGCCGGCTCGCGCGAGCCAAGTGGTTAGACGGGGTTGCTTCGTGATTCCCATTTTGGAACCACATTGCGGATCTTCTCGCCACCTTCGGAGATTCGTTCGTACTCCTTGTCGGTAATGTCGAGCGTGTGCGCGCAGATGCCCCAAGTCTCGCCGTCGTCGAATAGCACAATGGTTTTGGTCATTGGCTCTTCGCTCAAGTCTGGCCAGAGCGCGGGCAGGATGACCGTGACGATGTGGTTGCGCAGGGTGTGCAGGTAGACCTCGACATCGTACTTGACCTTGCCGGTCCATGCGACATCAACGGCTTGGCCGAAAAGTTCGACAGCGCCAATCGGATCATGGACATCGACGGGGATGGTCGTGGTTGCACCATCCCAACCGGGCGTGGCACAGATGGTCCAGTTGTGGTCCTCGTCTGGGGATGTCATGCGTTCGATGTGGACGAACGAGCCTGCCTTTGAGCAATCGGTGACATAGACCCGGTAGGTGTCGTCATCGATGTAGATGCGCTTCTCGTGCAGGGCCGGAAGGAGGGTGTAAGTCAGGTAGTTGTACAGGAATGCGTCGAGTGTCATGTTGTCCTCTTGGTGGTGTCGGGTTCATCTGTCGAGGAAAGCCAAGCCATCCCCTGAAGGCGGATTTCGTTGCATGTGTCCCACTCGCGGACCATCGCCGGGTCTCGCTTGTCTGGTTCGTTGCCGCACAGTCCCTGCATGGTGCCGAGTGCGTGGGTGAGCCGGAAGATGAGCGTGTCTGCGTTCTCGGGCCCGTCACCGATGCTGAACGTGGCCTTGCGCCATCGGGGGGTGGTCAATTCGATGTCGACGATGTAGAAGTTGTACTCCTCAACCTTGTCGAGTGGGAAGCGGTGGCAGGGTCCACCGCCTTCGGGGTATGCGATCAGCGTCTCGCCGTCCCATGAGTCCACGTGGAGTGCGCCCTCTGGGTAGTCGAACTTGTCGGGGACGATGATGTCGTTAGGTTGAAAGTTCGGTAGTGTCATGGTGTCCTCTTGGTGTGGTGTATTGTCATTATCGCACCTGTTGTCGTGGAAGTCAACGTCTGGTGACTTCCTTGTGGGAGTACATCCACACTTCATCGAATCGGCACCTGCAGTTGTCGCAGGAGTAGTTGTACTCGACCTCGTGGTTGCAGTGTGCGTCTGCGCCTGTCTGCTCAAGCAGGAATGGTGCCTTGCTGTTGTCCTCTCCGCACTGGGGGCATGCGCCGGGCTTGCCCATGGTGACGTTCTGAGTGATGGCGCCCTCGATCATCTCGGAGACGGTCTGTGAGATGTTGTACATGGACCGGAAGATGTCGGCCAACTCGCGTTCGTCATCGGTCATGAGTTTCACGTCTGGAAGTCGGGCTTCCATGTCGCGGCTGAGATGCTCAAGCGCATCGTTCAAGGCGTGCGCCTCGGCTTCAGTGAGTTGGATGGTGATTGGTAGTGTCATGGTGTCCTCTTGGTGGTGTCGGTCATGGTGTAGTACTCGCAAGTCAGGATGGCGTCCTTTGCTGTGAGTGGACCAGCGAGTTCCTTGTCGTCGATGTCCTCGTCCTCGGTGTAGGTCCGCTGGACTACAAAGAACCGCGCGAGATCGGGGTAGGCGTCCTCGTCCTCGATGACGTAGATGTCGCCGCTGACCGTGTTGGGCTTGTTGTCTCCAACGTGCCAAGCCGACACGCACCAATCGGCATTGAGTCCGCAGGATGTGAAGCGAAGGCTGAGTAGGGATTCTTCGGTTGTCATGGTGTCCTCTGTGGTGGGGTTCATTAGGCCCGCCAGAGGTTGAGATTGTGAAAGGGACGATCAGGGGTCCAGGGTGTCAACATTTCGGTAATGACCACGGCGGTGGCTAAGCAGTCGTCAGGGTTAAAGCGCTGATCAACGTCGGCGCGGGTCAACCCTTCAACCCGGACCAGTCGCCGCAGCTTGACCGCCGCTGAGTGCAGGTGCAGGTACAGGTCCACGTCTACGGGCAGCATTGCCTCGGTGCTATCGAGTACATCGGCTACGCTTAGTGTTTCAACTTGGCAGGTCATGCTGGTTTCCTGGGTTGGTGTGGTGTCATTAATCCACTAACACCGTGGTCGTGGAAGTCAACAGTTTATCTGAGGAGCGCGCGTGTGTGCTGCCCAACTTTGAGGAGGGCGCGCGCGTGTGTGCCCAAGATGGTGATAGGGCGCACCCTACCCTGCCGAGGCAGGGCGGGATGTCGGTGGCCGTCGGGATAGACGCCGAGCTGTGGGTTGCGGTCGTGGTGAGAAGTAGAACATGTGATCTCCTATGGGCCAGGTGGCGCGCGTCGGATCCAATATCCACCCGGACATAGGCGTTGCGCGTGTTGGGGTTTGCGGTAGTGGCTGCGGGCATCGATGCCCTGTGCTGTAGCCGGCGGACAGATCTGTACCTTTACTGTTCGGTGTGTCATGTTGCCCTCTAGTGCTTCGGATAGTCGACGTTGTCGACGGTGGGATCCCAACACGCGCGGCAGTCGATGCCGCCAGCGTTGCGACCGTCACACTTGCCGCCTTGGGTGTATGCGGGGCATTCATGACCGGTCCCGCTATTGACGCTGGATGTTGGCAAGTCACTATCGATCGTCTTGCCGACCATGGGAGCGGACAAGCGGACCACGAGATTGTCCGGCCATCGATCGCCCATGGTAGCGCGTGCCGCGTTGACCATGGCGCGCTCGCGTGTTGGTGCCCAAAACCGGACCCATGGCAGCGCTTGCGCGACCTTGACCCATTGCAACACGTGGGCGGTGCTTTGCATATCACCGCTATCGTGAATCCGGAAGTAGGGATCGATCGGATCGGTTCGCTTGCCGATGAGGGTCGCCATTCCGTTGACCCATTCGGGATTATCGAGCGCGTCAAGCCTACGCTGCAGACCAGCGCGGACGTTGGGATAGATGTAGTTCCCGCGCATGGCATAGCAGGATGCACAGACACTATCGGCGACCCTTGCCAGCTTCGAGCCTATCTTGCATGCGCTCGCTGGTAGACTAGTGGACCATCCGGGCATTTTGGACGGTGTACCTAGTCCCGTTCGGTGTCCGGTGACGGTTCGGGCGTGCTTGATCGTCATAGTCATTTGGTTGTCCTCTTTGTGGTGTTCGATATTATCTTAACCGGTTAACTCGGCTTTGTCTGCAGTTATTTCGATTAATCGTGTGGGGCGGTATTCCTCAAGACCTGGACCCCTGCGGAGCGCGCGCGTGTGCGCCCGCCATTGTGATAGGGCGAGCGCGCACGTAGGCCGATCTCGCAGCTGTGGGCGCGGTAGTGGTGCGGAGCGGGGGACCTGCCCCCGCTCCTATTCACCGGATACTTCGCGTTTCACCATACGTGTCGTGCACGAAATTCGGCAGTGCGGCGGGAAGGTCTTCGAGCAATTGGCGCCGTGTGAACAGGATCAGGTTGTCGTCGTCGTCGTAGTGCTCGAAGCATCCGCTATCCACGTATCCGTCTGGGTCGAATGATAAAATGTCATAGGCTACGCTGGCTATAGCGTGGTCTATGCATCGTTCAAGATCGTGTATTCCCATATCATGCGCATTGTTCAGTGCGCTGTCTAGGCTGTGTCGTAGGAAGGAATAACAGTCCATTATTGATATTCGACGGTGATAGTAGCGTCTGGCATTGCTTCACTGACAGTCTTGACCAGTGTGTTGGTCAAACCTTCGCGTCCGCCGCGCGCATCGATGCAAGGCATACAAAGCACCTTGTACCCTATAGACTTGTCGTTGGCCTTGATAATGACCATTTCGGGCGGCAAGCGGTCAATATCCAGCGCGCGCTCGCAAGCGGCACAAAACCAGTCATCAACACGGCCGTGAGTGAATATGGTGCGCTTCGCTTCGCGTTCTAGTTGTGCTTTGAGTAGGTCTAGCATTTGTGGTGTCCTTTTCAGTGTTGTGGTGTGGTCCCCTTGGGGACACTATCCACTAACCCGATAGCAGGGCAGGTCAATGGATATATCGATTAATCGTGTGGAGCGGTATCCCTCGAGACCTGGACCCCTGCGGAGCGCGCGCGTGGGCGCCCACTATTGTGATAGGGCGAGCGCGCATGCACGACCACGTCCAGCTGCGGCTGCGCACGGGCCTGGAGCTCAAAGCGATACCCGCCAGCTCGACGGGTATCGCGGTTGTTTCAGATGGTAGCGTCTATGACGATCCAAGCCAGCGCCAGGACTGCGAGCGCGATCAGTTCAGGGGCGATCATATGGTGCTGTTTCCTTATGGTGTGGTGTGGTGTGGTGTAGTGGTAAAGGGGCGGAGATAACCAGTCTCCGCCCCGCGTGGTTGCCTCATGCTGTAAGGCTTGCCACAACGGAAGTGATGTCGGAAGGGGTCAACGTATCCTTGCCAAAGGTGAAAGAATCGAAGTTGTCCGCACGTAGGTTGTAGGTACGGAACGATCCGATAGGTGCCATACGTCGAATGTTTGCCTTGACCTTCGCTTTGTCAGACTTTGGACCGGGCCGCGCTTTACCTTGAACATGGACCACTGAATCCTCACGTATCGCAGTGAGATACAGCCCATTATCGGGTAGAAGGTTTCCGTCATTGTCGGTCTTGAGGCTGAAGATGCGTCGACCACTTGGGGCAGTGGCGACCGTGTCGAAGTTGTCCGCACGTTGCATTCCGTCCAGTGACTTGCGCCATGATGCGACTTGTTCAGCGAGACCGGCGCGGCATGTGTCCGCATCAATCCCGGTTATGTCTGATAGTTCGTTGAAGTTGACACGGTCTGCCCATTGTATGGACTGCTCAAGCGTGTAGGCACGAGTTACACCAAGCCTGAGGTAGTAGGTTGCGATGGTTTCAGTGGAACTTTCGTACCTGTGTAGACATGCGAATGCGCCGCCTGATTTTCGCGCTGCGACGATCATTTGTTGTGCGTTCATGGTTATTTCTCCGTTGTGGTGCTGTAGGGGAACGTCCCCTACCCCACAACTATACACACTGTTACCCACGGAGTCAACAGCTAATCGGTTATCGGTGTCGATTGTTGCCCTATCACCGATCGCGTTGAGCTCCTCACCGAAGACGAGACCCCGACCGACCCCGACCGACCCCGACCCCCAGACCGAAGACGAGACCCCTAAGCCCATGAACCCACATTGCATCAAGTGTGGCTCTCGGCTACACTTGTGGCGATGAGAGCAACAACAGTCGATTTATTTGCTGGAGCTGGTGGAGCATCACTTGGACTCCGAAACGCTGGATATGGGCATGTACTGTGTCTGGAATCGGATCCGGATGCGGTCTCGACGTTAACGGCAGCAGGCTTTCCAGGTGTATTGGGCGATGTCCGCGAGATGATGCAATACGAATCGATTGAACGAGTTGATGTACTGTGGGCATCACCGCCATGTCAGGCATTCAGTACAGCTGGCAACAGGGAAGGCGCATTGGATGATCGAAACGGATGGCCATGGACGTTGGATGTCATTGATTACTTGAGGTCTCGAGGTGTCGGTCCGGAGTGGGTCATCTGCGAGAACGTCTTGGGGTTGACGTATCACAAGGGTGATTGCACTGGCATGGACGTGACTCGGTGTTCTGGTTGCTACTGGGAGGGATGGATTCAACCGGAGTTCAAGAAGAGGTTCGGCTGGGTAGGCACGGTGGTATTGAATGCAGCGGACTTTGGAGTACCGCAGTTCAGGAGGCGAGTGTTCTTGATTGCTGGACCACGGCCGGTGCGATGGCCAGAGCGGACGCATTGTTCAGTGGAGGAGATGACACAGCAGACGATGTTCGGTCCGAGGCTGAAGCAGTGGGTTTCAATCAGAGATGCATTGAAGATTGAGGCAGATGAGTCGTTGCAGTACCAGCGACCATTCGTTGTAGAGGAGAAGCCAGGTTGGTGGCACAGGGAATCATCGGTAGATGGTCCGAGTAGGACGATTGGTTCTAGAGCGAATGCATCGGTGAGTGGACCAGGCAGTGAGCCGTGGCGGTTGGATGGACCGAGTCATGCGGTGATGACAACTGAAGTGAAGGGCACGAGGGGTAAGCACATCAAGGGTAGGCCAGACAGGGCGAGTGACACAGCATGGTTGGCTGCAGGCAGGAGGCGATTGACGTGGCGTGAGTGTTCAGTACTTCAAGGCTTTCCGGATGACTATCCATTCCAGGGTAGAACGCAGGCGAGTATCTACAAGCAGGTAGGGAACGCGGTATGTCCGATGGTATCGGAGGTATTGGGTCGATGTGTACTGAAGGCGATGACTACATGATTATCGATGCAAGTGATGAGGGAGAACTTGAGTTCTTTCCGATAGACACGGTTGAGTTCTCAGAGGACACGGAGTGGTTCTTCGAGGGTGCTTGGTTGAGTTTCTTGGCATTGGTGGACCACACGTTTCCGTTGATAGACATTGGTGATCCGATGTGCAGTGAGGATGAGGATGGTGACTTGGCGATTTGGGGCAGGTTTAGTTGTGGCAGTTCAGCGTTGTGGTTGAGGATGATGACGTTTGCGGCGATGCATTGGACATGGTCTGACGGAGAGTTTCACTGATGGATTGGATTGTATTGGCGCAGTTCTTTCCATCAGGTGGGATTGACGGAGTCTTTGAGGAACCGGTGTACGGTGTAGAGATCGATGTTTTACGGGATGCATTGGAGGTTGGTCTTACGGATGAGGTATTGTTTCATCGTATAGTTCGGACGCGTGGTCGTGCTGAGGATTGGTTTGTACTTGGCGATGTAGTGTGTCGTCGGTTGGGCTTGGACGAGGAGAAGTGCGATGTACTTCGGGAGATGCAGGATCGAGTGTATATATCTCCGACTGTTGATTCGGAAGCACACGAAGAGGAGTTGGAAAGCTTGCGTCGTGAAGCTATCGAACGTCACCAGTGGCAGGTCCACCGTGTTTCTAGTTGGCTTACGGTCATTGATCCGCAGGGGAGGGCGTTGGTCGTAGCGTGTCCTGGGGCGCATCGTCGGTGGCGGAAGGTGCTTGAGCAGTTGGTACCGCGTAGGAACACGAGTCGAGCGGCGAAGACGCCATCGTATCGGGTATCAGCAGCGTGGTGTGCATTGAAGACATTGCATCGGAAGTTTCTTGACGAGAGTGACGGTGAGTTGACGATGTCTAACTTGCGTAATTCTGAGTTGTTGGCGTTGATAGTGTACGAGCATCGGGAAGCGTTGGGTAAGTTTGCAGGCGTGGGTCGTTCGGTGAAGATGGTGAAGTATCGGTCAGTCCGTCACTTACCGTTTTGGGAGCGATGCTTTCGTATGTTGGAGGCAGGCGAGCGGGTACCATTTCCTGTGAAGCATGTGTACAAGCATCGGGTGACGAAGTGGGTTGGTGTGAGTGCAGATGATGCTGAGTGGATGTTGTGTTGTTCGTGGTGGCCGGAGTGGGTTGGCCGGGGTCCTGTAAGGTTTGAGAAGTTTAGTAAGGAGTGCAAGTATGCAAGTTGGACTTGGAAGTGATGACCGTCGTTTGGATTTATTGTGCGAGCGAGTGCAGCGATTATTGCGCGCATCATTGAGTGATTGGTACGGGTATTTATCTCGGGAGTCTTTGACGGATTGGAAGTGGCGGTACGAGGTACCGTGGTGGGCGAAGAAGGTACCGGAGCGTTTTGACAAGGATTGGGCGTTGAACGATTTGCGTACGGCATTGGACAGGCCGGGGATGTTGGCGAGTTTAGTGATGGCGGTAGACGAGACGATATTGTCATTGAAGCGTGACGGAGAGAAGTTGAGCAATCCACCGAAGTTGGATGTTTTGAACGCAGCGTTGGACGAGTTGTGTGCAGAGGTTGGTGGTTACGATGTCTTGGGAGTTTGAGTGTTTGATACCGGGTTCACCGATGGGGAAGGGTCGAGCGCGAGCTACGAGCATGGGTGGTTACGTCCGTCTATATTCTCCGAAGGGCACAGCGGAGTGGACACGAGCTGCAGCATTATTGATGCGTTCTCAGTGGCGTCGTCCACCGAGTTCGGAGTTGGTAGAGGTGGAGGTTTTAGCGGTATTTCCTAGGCCGAAGCGTTTGATGCGCAAGAAGGATCCTGGTTGTCGGCTGTGGTATGGGAAGAAGCCGGACAAGGATAATGTAGATAAGATTGTCTTGGATTCGATGGTAATGGCGGGTGTACTTCGTGATGACTGCCAGGTGGTATGCGGTCGAGAGACGAAGGTATATGCGAGCAAGGAAGAGGGTCCTGGGTTGTATGTACGGATGCGCAGGGTTGGTGAACTTCCAGAGTTTGCTGGCAGTTGGCCGGTCTGGTTGGATTGACATGTGTAGTGTGCGGGGGTACGGTTTGGGTGCCGATTGACTTGGTCGTAGTGCGAGTGGTGTCGCTTACGGTCGCGAAGGGTTGGTTGGTGAACACATCAGTGTTGTTTCTCTGGCCTCCGGTTGTTGTGAAGATGACCGGGGGTTTTCTTTAGGTGTTAGTTGGTTGGTGTATGATGAAGTTCTGGAGGCAGTACCATGCGTGAAATGGGGCAAGGGGTCTTGATCATAGAGGTAGAGCCATCAGAGGATAGTGGTCTTCGAGAGTACGCGAAGGCTTGTGGTCCAGCTGGTCATGTAGCGGACGTGAGCGGTCGTTCACCGGACTTGGTGTTGGTGGATCATATGGACAACGATGCTGAGGCGTTTGCCGAGTTGGGTCGGTACGCGAGTCAGAAGAGGTATGAGGCTGGGTTTGGTCATGAGCGTGGCTTGGTTGAGTTGGAGGAATTGTTGAGTGGTTTGTCTCGCAAGGTTGACGGTGCGCATCGTGACGCGAAGGAGTTGGAGAGATTTGGTGGAGATGGTGTAGCGATGGAGTTGGAGCGGGACGTTTTCTCTGATGATTTGTCTGGTAGTGACGAAGAGTTGTTGGGATTGATGTCAGTGGTTGGCCGGCCGAGCGACGAGTTGAACGCGGTAGAGGAGGCGTTGGCTGCATTACGCGAGGACGTTGGCATGGATGCAGTGGCAGAGGTTTTGAATATATCGGATGGCGTGGTTGTGTTGATGGTGTCCACACCGCTTGGTGATGCAGCTTATGGGTATGACTTGAAGAGTGGAACTGGGGAGTATCAGTAGGGGGTTTGTATGGCGTTACGTTGGGGAACTGACGACGACACTTTGTCTAGTTCGATGGCCGTAGATAAGGAGAGGGCAGCGAAGTCTGACGTTGAGTCTCGAGCGGAGTTGGACAGGTGGTCGAAGAGTCAACGGAAGGCATTGATTCGCCGGGCGCGCGCATCTGAGGCGGCATCCGGTAGACGGCAGGCGTTATTCAAGCGTCAGTTGGCTGCTGATACTGCGGGTCAGTTGGGTCAGGCGGCATTGGCTACAGCGGGTGCGGTTGGTGGTGGTGGTGGTTCGAAGTCTGGGAAGCTTGCTGACAAGTCTGTTCGGCTCGATGCACGTGCTTCGAGGTTGCAGGCTAGTGGAGCGGCAGACCAGTCACGTAGGGCGGCAGACCGGGCACATCTTCTACGTGCTCGTTCGGAAAAGCTTTACAAGTGGGGGTACTGATGGCGTATGGATTGACAGACGAGCAGTTATTGGCGACGGCGCAGCGTGTAAATGATGAGCCTACTGAGGACGAGTACGAGTTGGGTCGTCGTCACGAGTTTGAGCGTGCAGCGATGGAGACTCAGAGGCTTGATGAGCAGGACGAGTTGTTGCGTCAGCAGGGTGTTTTTGGTGATCAGATGAGTGCTTGGGAGTCGCAGGGTGTTGCTCCGGAGAATTTGCAGCGTGCGAAGTCGCAATTGGCTCGATATTTTGGTTCAGGGGCACGTCCACCGGTACCGCAGCCACAGAGCGCACCGATTTACGGTCAAGAGGCGGCGATTTCGTCACCGACGCAGGCGGATTTGGTGAATCCAGTTGTTCCGTCGACTAAGTTGGTTTAGCTATGGCTAGTGACGACAAGACGTTGACTGCGGGGATGCATTTACCGAAGGAAGATCCTTATAGGGCGACCAGGGTTCGTGGTTCGGGTCGTTTGATGGTGCCATCGGAACTTGGTCATACGCCTTATGTAGCGCCTGAGAGCGAAGTTAAGCCAAGTCTCAAACAGCCACTGGGCACTCTTCAGGAATGGCAGCAACGTCAGCCTGGCTATGGCAGGGCTACAACACCAAGACCGAAGGAAGAGGAGTGGACGACGGCTGCACCGGGGGAAGGTAAAACACTGGCAGAACAGTGGAAGGCTTACCAAAGTAATTTTGAGGAGAGCGATTCTCCTGATGAGTTTGTTGGTTTGGACGCAGAGGGCAAGCCAGTCATTCGACGCCGACCGACTGGTGGTGACGTGCTGCCGCCCACCGGAATTCCTCCTAGCGGAGACGGTGCTGTTGACACTGCAATGGACATTTATCGACGGGCGGCCAATTATCCTCGCGATAAGCCAATCAATGCACAGCAAGGGTTCGCGGTAGCGGCTTCGACTCAAGACTACAACCGCCAGGGGTACTCAACAGAGGCCCCGGTATCTGCTCAGATTGTTGAGTACGATGGTAGAGAAGGCGAAGTCAGGGGGTATGACGACGGTTCTCGGTTTTTCGTGTCTTTTGATGACGACGTGATTCTGCGAATGAAAGACAAAAAAAGAGGGTTAAGTAAGCGATGAGGCCTGACGACAAGACGTTGACTGCAGGGATGCATTTACCGAAGAAGAAGCGTCGTCGTATAGCGAAGCGAGCTCGTGCTGGTAAGGACATCGGCAAGAAGGGCAAGAAGTTTGACGAGGTAGCCAAGAAGGCTGGTGGTGGTGAGAAGGGTCGTCGGATTGCAGCGGCAGCGATGTGGAAGAACGCATAGGGGTTTGTTGTGGCGCGTAAGCCTGTAGATGTGGGTCTATCGACGTTTTTTGAGGAGCATCCTGAGTACAGTTATTCTCGGATGCTCGACAAGGCTCCACGCATGGTGAACGTTCCATTGCCGAAGGGTTCTCCGGGTTCATTGAGGGTTGCACGTCGTTCGGTATCGCAAGAGGACCGGATAAAGTGGGTCAAGGAGAGAGTTGACGCGGCTTACAGTTCGTGGAGGGAACGTCGTATTCGGTCAGCTCCGCGTACTGGTTTGAGGTATCAGGAGGTTCCTCCGATGGCTGAGCATTTAACGAATGTTCAGCGTGCGATAGCCGACATTTTTGGTAAGGCGGACGTTCGGCCTCCGGTATCGTCTGAAGACGAGCCGGCGTTGCGCGCGGTCGAAACGATTGAAGAGATAAAGCGGAAGTGGCGCAAGTCACTGGACGGAATGCAACGTGCGGACAACTTCGAGGCCGGTCAGCAGGCGCGACAGCTCCTCGAGCGTGATTATGTGACTGACCGTCTGAGTCTCAAGGCCCGCCAGCATTGGCAGGACGCTGAGCCGGAACCGGAAGAGGGTTACTATTTCAAGTCGATACCGAGTCCTTACATGAAAGGAACGGAACCACCTTCTGGAGACCTCGCGAGGCGGATAGCAGGATTAGCACTTGAGTCTGCAGAGAGCCCGAGAGAGGTAGTGAAGTTGGCCGGTTTGTTGGACACAGCACAGTACGATGATGTTTACGAGCGCGACTTGGGCAGCGGTCGTCACCAGATAGATATTGACAGTGCGGATCCAGACAGACGCGGTAGATTCATTTACGATTTGAACGATGACACACTTACGAACGTGACGGGTCTATAGCCATGACGCCACCTGAGGGAATCACCGATGATGAACTATTGGCTGAGTCAACTTATGCGGAGCCGACATATCGTGTAGGCACGCCTGATCTTAGTTCGATGCTTACTGAGAACAAGATTGCTTTAGAGTCTACGGATGACGACCAGGGTTTTTGGAATCAGTTTTACGGTTCGTTGACCTCAACGATTTTTCATGACAACCCTCGATTGAGTGGTAGTGCGATTGAGGGTTTGGGTCGTGTTTCGGGTTCTACTGCGATTAAAGATTGGGGCGAAAGCATTGTTGAAGAGTTTGATGCGACTCCATCGGAGGAGAAGTTTGTTCCTCGAGTATCCACCTATAAGGACGTAGATGGATTGAATTCTTTGATGGACTACGTTGGGTCTTCAGTTGGTCAGGGCATTGGATCAATGGCTATGACTATTGCTGGAGCAGGTGCTGGTGCGGTTGCGGGCGGTGCTGTGGGTGCGGTTGGCGGTGTTGGTGCTGGCGGTGTTGGTGCGGTTCCTGGTGCGGTCGCAGGCGCACGTATTGGTGCAACGGGTGGCGCTATAGGTGGTTCATTCTTGTTGAACTACGGTGACACGTATGGCTATTTGGTTGAGCAGGAGGGTATGGAGCCTGACGATGCAGCGCACTATGCCTTGGTTCCAGGCATGATCATGGCGGGTCTTGATGCGTTTGCGGTTGGAAAGATCATTGGTCCAGCCAAAAGGACGTTGGCTGATAAACTGATCAAGCGCACAGGTCAGTTGGCAGCTCGCGGTGCAGGCACTGAGGGCGTGACTGAGGCTGCGCAGCAGGTCATTCAGGAACTATCGGGCGAGCTCGCCGAGGCAGCTGGGTACGCCAGTGAGGACATTCCGTTCTCAGATCGTCTGGACAACGTAGTGAACTCGATGATTGCGGGTGCGTTGTCTGGTGGTGTGATTGGCGGTGTGACCGCTCCGATTCAGAGGCCTGGTGTTCCTGAGTTTGAAGATTTAACTGATGAGGAGTTGGATCCATGGGCGCGTAAGAGAATGTGGGAGGCATTGACTTCGGAGGCTGAAGAGGCAGCGCCCGAGGCAGCGCCCGAGGCAGCGCCCGAGGCAGCGCCCGAGGCAGCGCCCGCCGGCTTCGACACGATTGAAGACTTTGAAGCTGCAAGAGAATCTGAGAAACAAACGATACCAGGAAGATTGGGGGTTGATCAAGACAGGCTTGACGCCATTGAGGCTGCTGAAATTGCTGATCAAGCCACTGAGGTCACCGAAGCACCGGAGATGGTTGAAGAGATAGAAACCATCGAAGAAGAGACCGGAAAGAAAACGAAGGCTGGCCGTCTCGGTGTCGATGCACTTGCTATGATTGAGTTGCTTGGTGACGCCATGTATGAGGGCGATACTGGTGAAACAGCAGTCAAAGAGTTGGTTCAAAATTCATTTGATGGGATCAAATCAGAGCAGGCTCTTGGCAGTATAAATGCCAGCACCATTCACGTTCTTTTAGATGGCGCAAACAGACGAATCACCATAATCGACGATGGAATTGGCATGACTGTTCCAATTGTTGAAAAAGCTTTCTTTACTATCGCCGGAACAAGCAAAGAAGGACTACCTAAAGGCCAGAGGTCTGGTGGCTTTGGCATGGCTAAGATACAGTTCTTGTTTGCATCTAAAACAATTGAATTAGAAACCATTCGAGATGGTCAAAAAGTTACGGTCAAAACAACTCCAGAAGCCATTAAGGAATCCGTTAGAGGGGGTTCTTCCTTTGATATTTTGACTGAACCTGTAGAGCAGAAATCCGATGCCGAAATCAAAGAGGCGGTTCACAACGGTAGACTCGAGGGTCGAGGAACCAGGGTATCAATTACCTTGCCGGAATGGCAGATCGATTCAGATGGTGAAAAAATCTATGTCAGTTTCCCACGTGCAAGCATGGACTTTCTCAAAAAACCATTGCTTGGAGACGTAGAGGTCAGGGTCACTGAAACATCAACTTATGGCGATCCAAAAACTGAAATTTTAGAAGTTGGGCGAAATTTTGATTATGAACAAATGCCTAAATTCACAGACATAGAATTCAGTTGGGGTTCGGCAACTCTCTACTTGAACCCTAAAAGACGGGAAGGCAGCCGGGGCGGTATGCAGGTGCTTTCATCTGGTTTGTGGCAATTCACCAAATGGGTCAAAAATGTTCCTTACGACATGGTTTTAGATGTCAGGCCCGAAGTTGAGGCAGTTCACCCTCATTATCCATTCAAAAAAGAACGCCAAGCTTTTAGGTCTACAATCAAATCAGATATTGATGCTTTGAAAAACTATCTTGTTTCTTACGGGGCCGGTCAACACGCAGAAGAGGTAGCAAAAAAGTTTGGCACTGCAGTTTCTATGGAGCGAATATCCATGGAAGACATGGGTGGCGATTTGGAGTCTGCCCGAAAAGCGATTTTGGCAAGGTTCAAGTCAGAAGCTGAGAAGGGAGAGAAGTCGCTCAAAAAAGTAACTGAATTAGAACGTGAAGATTACAGAAAACGTCTCGAAGAATATCGTAAACGTAGAGAAGTAGGCATCAAGATTGAAAATAAAGAAATTTATACTGGCGATGGTCTGAATATCACTGAGGAAGTGAACGACGTAGTAGAAGAAGAAGACCGAATTCAATCAAAGGCTAAAGAAAGTTTTAGAGCCGAGCGTGACGTTGTCAAACCACAAGAATTTATGGAGTCTAAAAAGGTAGATCCATCAAAACCGTTGTTTCACAACAACACCGATGTAGATTTTATCGAAGACGCATTGAATGCAATCGACGAAGGTAAGATTGACAAGCCAACATCTCCGCAAGAATTCTTTTCGGAGATTGGGTCTATTACGGTTGAGTTTAGAGAAAGAATTGCTCAAGTCATGTATGCATACCGAGGTCTCAATAAAAAGACCAGACCATACGCTACAGGTATTAGCATTGACAAAAAGTATCACGGGGTCCACGTTCGTATTCCGTACACCGCATTTTTCATAAATCCATTGAATCATCACGCAAAGACCCCTCTTGGGGCCGCTCAAGGTATGCTGCATACGTTGGTGCATGAGGCTGCACACTTCAATACTATGAAACACGATACGGCTTTTGCGAACCAACAATACAAGATTGCTACTGAAATGGCAGACAGTGGAGATTTGAGATCCTTTGAAGTGGCTTTAGAAAAAGTGTTGGCTAAACACTGGAACACCTTCCTTTACATGAGAGAGAAATATGCACGTTTTGACACTAAAAACATTGGAAAGCCTCTTAAAGATGAACCAGCATCATCCTCCGAAAGTTCAGCTAGCATCAGTAGAGCGGGCCTTGGAGCATCACCTGATGTTGCTGGAGGAGAAGGGCAAGCCGGAGTTGGGGACGTATCTAGTGAAGGCATTGAAAGTACTTCGGGAGCAGCCGGAAGCGGTGCTACAGCTGACACAATAATCGCCGAGAGTGCTCGAGTAGATCAAGGCCCTGGTAAAAAAAAAGTAGAGGCCTCGAGGACTGAGGCTGCCCCCGCCCGCCCTTCCGGTTCTCTAAAGCGTTGGGGTAAGGGTGGTGAGCCGTCTTATCTTAAAGACGATGCGAATCTACCCAAGGTGACCGGCCGTACTTGGGATGCGGATGATGGCCGCGTCTTCCATGAGTACATTGTAGAGGGTGACTCCAAGTGGATTGATAATCGTGATTTGGACAAGGCCACAATGGAAGTTCCATCTGATGCCGCAGGCAAGCCGTGGGGTGTTGAGGGTAGTGATGGCGTATTGTCCATCACTAGTGGTCTCTACCGCTCGAGTAAGGTCCCCAAATCCGTCGATAGAGCCACGACTGCGGCTCGCGCCGTAGAGGGTGCGCGTATTCCTTGGTCTACCCGTCAGGGCACACCAGCACAGCGGGCGGAAGCGTTTGACGCATTGCCAGACGATGCGGAGGTTACGCTATTCCACGCAACGTCTGATGCCAATGCTGAAAACCTCATAGCTGGAGGCAAAGCAGCACCCCAACGCCAAGGTCGCGGCATCGAAGGGTTGGACGATGGAATCTATGTTGGCACCGATCCGATTTCGATTGAGGGGATGGGGCCGCGAATACTTGCTGTAACGGTCAAGAAATCGCAGGTTTCCCCCTCTTCGGAATACCTACGCATATCGCCAGATGGGACTGCTGGTGGCGCGCTTGTACAAGGAGCAGCAACGGGCGGCGTTGTGAGCGGAAAACCAATTCGCGTGGAAGATGTCACCGATGCAGGGCGATACGCTTTTGCTGCCGACGTAGCCCCCCCCCCCCGCGCCCCCGAGGCCCCAGTTGCCGCCAAGCCCCCCGCCGCAGTCGCTATTACGGAAGTTCCCAACGAGTTCAAAGGGAAGACCCCCCGCCTTCAGGCTATTATTGACTCAGATCGTTACGTCGTAGTTAATAAGGGAACGGATCGTGATCGCACCCATTTTGACTATACTACTAAAGGCACAGAAAATTGGCCCGACAGTTCTGCCTACGTCGTAGATACAAAAACCGGCAAGAAACTTGACCGCAAAGACAGCATAGAAAGTAGGTACAACCCACGTATTATAGAGGTAACCCCTTATCTTTCGCTTGATTTTGAAGACGGCAGGCAGCGGTTTCGATATAAGATAACGCGGAAAGAAGGATGGCTTGAGTCGTTGCCGCAAGATGATTCTTTGATGTACCGTGGCATGTCTTGGGAAGAGTGGCAATATATACAGAAAACAGGAAAAATACGGTCAAGTGGAGAGTACAACTTAGGTCCAGAACAAGTTGGTTTGACCTATTTTTCTTCCGACGTAGACAGTGCCAGATTTTATGCAGACGCATTTGCGCCCGTACAGTTTAAGGCGACACCAGACAAGCCTGCTGTAGTTATCGCGGTGAAAAAACGCCCAGGCGTGGAGGTAAAGGGAACAGGAGAGCATGAAATCGGTATCACTGATGATATTTCTTCAGATGACATCGTTTCTGTTTGGGAGGGCCATGTTGGACAAGTATCAGCAGGCAAGACGGACGTAATAAGTGATTTCCATGGCATTCGTGATGGATCTGGTATGGGCGCGAGCAATGTAATTTTCTGGAAAGAGGGTTCAACCGTAGCCAAGCCCCCCGCCCCCGAGGCCCCGGCTGCGGCAAGCACTACTGTTGATGGTGTTCCTTACAGGTCCAGGGCAGACCACGCTCGCGAGATGCGCAAAGACCTAACGGCAGAGGGTTACGACGTAGACGACTTGATACGGCAAGACCCCGGCACACTTCGTGGCTGGGAAGACATCGAGCCCCGTATTTTCGATATCGATGATGTTCCTGTGCAAAAGGTGCGTGATGTCGAAAGGTCACGTCGAGCTGCCGAGTTCATTGAGTCTGGTGAAGAGATGATGCCGCCTCTGGTGGGGCTTGACGCTAACGGAAGAATCGTAGGCATTTCTGATGGTGTTCACCGCATCGAGGCTTTGCGGAAAGCCGGAAAGAAGCAGATTCTTGTCGATACATACAGGTCTACCAAGCCCCCCGCCCCCGAGGCCCCAGTTGCCGCCAAGCCCCCCGTAGCCGCCGTGGAGGCTGCGACCGACACGCCTGAGTTCAAGGCGTGGTTCGGCGGCTCCAAGGT
>NZER01000365.1 GCA_002690445.1 Candidatus Pacearchaeota archaeon | reverse complement strand
TAATTCATCGAGGTCTTCTTTGGATTCGTGGCATATATTTTTGTGCAATTTGTGGATATTCATTATCAAGCATTTTTATACCAACTTCCATTTGATGCATTGAGTATCCTAGTTTTTTAATTTTATTCATAATTGGAACACACATTGCATATCTATAATTCTCCCACACCTCTGTGACTACATTTTTATTAAATACCCTTAACCCCCCACCTCCATCACTATCCACTAAGGGAGAAACTCCTCCATTGCTGGCTTGAGTTCCATAACATATGCTTCCAATTAATTTATTTTTTTTAAATTCATTCATAATATCCTCTATCCAAGACTTTGTAAATAAAACATCATTATCTACTTTTCCTATGTATTGAATGTTATCGTTGTTTTTTATTTCATCATCTTCAATAAATTTATTAAATCCTTGCCAAGAGTTATTAAATTCTCCAATTTCATATTCAACATCATAAGAATTTAAAAGGTCTGTCATTTCTTTCCCAGAATTATTATCGAAAACCTTAACCTTAGTGACAATATCGAAATTTGTATACTTAAAGAAAGAATCTAGGCACATTTCTGTAAATTCAATTCTATGCCATGTTGGTATTACTATTGCTATCATTTTAAATTTTTACTTTTAATTTCTTCTGTCATATGTTTAAAATAAGACCTTCTTATTCTAGTTTCAAGATACGGATCAAATATCGCCCCGATATCTATGAGCCAACAGGTACCCTTTACTAAAGAATGAAGTTTGTATATGATTGCTTCACTACTCATCCCTCCCGATATACATATTATAGGTTTTTTATAGTTTTTAATCAACTTTTCTACCCCAAATACTATTTTATCTAAAATTTCAAATGAATTTCTATCTTGTATAGTGAAATATGCCGAAAAATCTACCGAAATGTCATGTTGGTACTTTGGGCCCACTAAAATTGAATCATTTTGATTTAATAATTCTATAAATGGTTTTAATTTACCATGAAAGTTTGCACAACTTAACAAATCACATTCTATCCAGTTAATATGGTCATACTGCCTAAAGGCTCTACCCGCCGGACTTACCCCATACCAATAGTCCTCGGATTGATGTGGCTTATGTATGGTCTCCCGCAATAGCTCCCCCAGCTTAGGGTCGTACCTATTCCCCGAAGAAGAATATCCTTCCTTTCCCGCAAAAGTATTATATTCCCCATCTCCGTACCTAGCAAAAGAAAAAGTTTTTCCGCTTTTAATCACTTCCAGCATTTCCTCGTATGCCTTGAGTAAATTCGGGTCGTTGTCTTCTTGGACACTGTATTCGCAATATGAAAGTGTTTTGGGTTCCATTTTATATATATTTACACTTTTTCGCAAAAAAAGGGCAGCCGAAGCTGCCCCTCTAGTTAATTTTATAGAATTTTTAATTCATTCTACGATATACTCTATATCTTTCCTTTCTACTGATATATTCTTTTCAAACATTGTTAGTTTTTGATCTTGGAGAACAACTGCCACGAATGTTTTTCCGTGGCCCTCTCCCCCTAGCTCTAAGAACTCCATAATGACTCGTGCCTTCTTTCGTCCCCATTTGGTATATACCCAACAATATTTATGTGGAGGCTGCGCATGCATCATGCCTATATCCCGACTGAACTGTTTGTCGAAAAATTATCGGCTGAATGCACCCTGCTCTGACTTTACTAATGTCAGGACACAGTAGTGATCATCGCCACGCTTCATGGAATCCAAGCAATACCCAATTTTCCCCATGATCTTAAGGAAGGCAAATCTGTATTCTCTGCCGATCTCTATTGCTATCTTGTCAGGATTCCCATTAACCTCGATACCCGAATACCAAACATTATCGCTGTATTCGGAACAGATTGCTAATATTGTGCTCATCTCACTTAACTATTACACTAAAATAAGGCTCGGGTATTTTTTTTAGTCGGCCATTTTTACCAATGAGCGGATTTTTTGGGATATTGAGAAATAGTACCCCCCCGCCACTCTCGAAGAAACAGACCGCTCAATTTTTCAAGAAATGGGGTGGGTGTTTTTATGTTTTAATAATTAACCACACAATAAAAAAAGAACCATATAATAGAATACTTATTATGTCCATATAATTAATTTACTTTTTAAGGTATTGTTTTACCATCTCATTAGTGACGGGCTTTAAGTCAGAAAAATACACCTCTGATTCTTTTAGCTCGACATCGTGGCTTTTAATGTATGCAATTTTTTCATCTTGATGCGCACGAAATACACGGACAATTTTATTATTCGCTACTGAATAATAGAGTGAACCATTTTTAATAGTCAATTAACTACCCTCCTTTTCGATTATGTTTTTAACCGCATCATTTGCGGTCTCTTGAAATTCGAGCATCCATTCTTGCACTAGTGAGCAAGTGACCTTTGAGAATCGGTCTTTGCTCTTGTCTTGACCCATTACATGAGCGATAGATTCCGCTTTGCTTGCGAGCTTAGTTAGTGCATTGCATGGTGCAAATACTGCGTTCTTGCTGAATATGTTCGCGTCGATGACGTCGCACATGGTGAGTCTTTTTGTTTCTTTCATACTATAATATCGCACGTAATGGGTTAAAAGTCAAATTCTTTTATGAGAAAAGTGGATGTTTTCTCAGTTGGGAATGCTTGAAAACAAACCGCGCTTGTGAGCGATACAAGCGACAGAGGACAACGTCACCGCCCATTGATTTAGATTGACCGAAGCCAACGACTTGAAAAATCCGCCCTTGGCGGTTGGTTACAATATCATTCTTTCTTAACATACTAACAACATACAACACTTTTGCCCAAATAGCAAATTTTTTCTTTAAAAAGATTCTACTATGTTTGTGCCCTATCCTACTGCATGGTGAGAGGATTGTGTAGTCTTTTCCTCGCCCGAATAATGCAAGAAAATAGTTGAATAATAAGCTTGACATGGGTGGGGCATGGGGGTACCTCCCTAAGTCATTGCCTGTTAGGCACTTGTGAGTGTGGCGCGGTATATGTACACTGCTGTTGTAAGTTGTTCACTATCAAGGACTTATGGCGGGCAGCCCGCCCTAACCTGTTGATTACCAATGACTTACTGACCTATGAGCTATGCTACTACCCACCATTACCATGGCGCTCTGTCTTGAGCCTGCCCATGCAGTAGGTCACCCGCCTGTGCTGTATGGGTATCAGCACAGCTGTACACAGCTATAACCTTGGTGCACTTCCATATGTGATTGCAGGCATTGTCAAGCCCACGATAGTAGCGCCTAACAGCTTGGTAAGCATTCTTGCCATAGGCTTGTACTCTCATGGTATGGTCATAAGTACGTGCTTGTACATACAGCACATAGGCATTACCAGTAGTATAGGCATCCCATCGGGCGTGCATCTTGCGATTGGCATTAACCTGATCCTTGCTGTATACAGTAGTACTCTTGCAAGGCATATCATGCTTGTCTATGTGATCCTGTAGGACATGACAATCAGCATCGCTTAACCCATCTATATAACCACTCTTTTGAGTGGGATCATCTCTCAGTTGTATAACAGCGCAATCTTTGTTCTTTCTCATCTTAATATAATACAATATAGCACGCATTACCCTGTAAGTCAAATGATATAGGCAAGAATATACAACTTTCTTAGTGGACTATCCTACTGGGGTACCCCTAGGGGGGTACGGGGGTACCCCCTAACCCCTTGAGTATCAGGCACTTACGGCGGGCTACCCCGCCTAACTCGTTGATAGGCAAGGAGTTATGCAATTCCTTAAATAAAGCTTAGCATAGAAACCACATTTTAGAAAATCCTTAAATAAATCTTAGCATAGAAACGGGTTTTTAGGAAATCAATAATAAAAGCTTAGCATAGGAAGCACATTTTTATAAGTCATTGAGTACCAAGGGTTTGCGGCGGGCAGCCCGCCCCAAGTCGTTGATTACCAACGAGTTACGAGCCTTTGTTAAGCTGGCCAGAACCAGACCACTATCAGCGGAACTAATAGTGGAGAAAATGCAACTAATAAGTCAATCATGTTTTTATGGTTAGAAAATGTTTTTTAGTTAATAAGCTCGTCTTATCCCAAAAGCTTTTTTTCTAGTTGCTCGCCATGCTCCCTCATGATTGCCATGATTGCCTTGCGAACTTGATTGACTGCAATCATTGTCTCTCGGGCGGTGTTCCTAGCATGGTCGCTTTCAATGATTGGCTTCTCATCCGAACCGATTGTTCCCGAAAGAAATTTAAGCTTTCCCTCGATGCTCGAAAGAGCGATGTGTTGGTCGAACATTTCTGTTCTCGTCTCACGGGCTAAGCGCAAGGAGTTCTGTATAGCTTCCCACTTTTCATCATGGAAACGTTTTGCTCTGTCTGAATCTGACATAATTTTTTTGTGTTTTTTTGGTTAGCTTTGTTGAGCTTGCAACTTGATAAGCTCGACAGCATGAAGGTTGCGAGTGCGCACCCTTTGGAGCGCAAGAGCATTGGACTTGGTTTGATTGGCAAACCTAGCCCAGAAGCTGACCCGCTGAGCGCGCCAGTCGATTAATTCTTGAAGCCTGTGAGCCTCGTTTTTAGTATCGTCTATTGTCATAACTTGTTGGTAATAAAGGGTTTAACTCAGTCGAAAAGACCATTGTCCCAATCCCTACGGACTGAGGCAAGACTGGCAACAAAGGCTTGAGCCTTTTCGATTTGCTCTCTCTCGATTGCAACCTTGAGAGCCGCGCGCAACTCGACAATCTGATTGCGAGTAGCTTGAACTTGCAAAGCTCTTGAGCTGATGAGCGAAGGCTTGCGCGACTTGGCAAGCAAGGTTTGCCACTCGGCAAGGATGGTAATCCTGCGAGCGATGGCGCTTTTAATTTCCTTGACGGAGGACGGAATGTTTACTGAGTTTGACATAAATTTTTTACCTTTCTTAATTTTAACTATACTATAATATAGACCCGTTTTGCCCGAAAGTCAAATTTTTCGAGAAGTTTTTTTATGTTGTAAAATGCTCCCTACCAAGCACTTACAGAAACAGCGAAAAAAAAGTTGATAAAAAATCGGATAAAATTAGCCCACTTGCATAACTCACTATCCACCAGTTACTTATGAATGTGGCGCGAAACATGAACCGAACATTCGTAAGATGTTGAGTATCAAGCACTTACGGCGGGCGGCCCGCCCTAAACCGTTGATGGTCAACGACTTATGAATCTTTGTTAATCTGGTGGGTTCATCTTTTTATGTAATTTTTTGGTTGGATTGTGTTCTTTTGATGAGTTAATCTTTTTTACTATTCGATTGACCGATTCCTCCAAGCCTTTAGCCTTAATAGTTACCCTAATGTTTCCCATGGCTTAAGCTAATGCAACCGCAAGAAACTTGGAGCGATTGAAAAGTGGATTGAGAATCTCAAACTCAGTCGCAAGGTTGCGAGCAAGAAAAATAATTGCATTGTGCCCGTTTGGGTCATTGTGCATGGCAATGTTTAATTCCCTAGCAACGATGGTGAAGTGCTTTTTTGTCATAATGTTTTTTGTGTTTTTTTGGTTATAGTAGATTGGCTTGGAGTTCCATCATTAAATCCCAAACTTGGTCGATGTGCCAAATTTCCCCTTCGGGACTCCTGAACAAATCTTCTCCGATTGAGTCGAAGCCCTCGGCTTCTATGAATGCATTGAATTCGTCTTCCATGGTTTTTGTGGTTAGTTTGTGTTTTTATCTTACGACTTGAAAATCTCCGACAACCTCGCCCCACTTGGCAGGGTGCGAATCGTCAACCCATATGATGCGAGTTGACCGACTGCATGAGTTGGCAACCGCCTGAGCTTTTTCCAATGTCTTAAATCGAGTTGAGCCAAAGCAAGAAGTCCAGAGATTGCCTAGCTTGGTGACTGCGAGAAAGCGCTTGTCTAATTCAGCGCCAACGTGAGTGACTAAAAAATGAGTTGTGTCCATAATGTTTTAGCTCCAGTTGTTGAGCTTGGCGCGCAAATTGGTAACTTGCAAGGCGTGCCAATTCGCTTGACGGATGGCACGAAAGTGCCATTTGTTATTGACTCCTGCGGAGCGCTGAGCTGTCGCAGTCCATTGGCGCGCTTTGCGCTGATGGTCGGAAATTTGTTTTTCTATCTTACTCATCTTAACTTGTTATAATACAATATACTCCCATTTTACCCGAAAGTCAAATTATATCACATCTTTTTTTCTTCTCTATATAACTGTCTATCAACTACTTGTGAAAATGGTCAAATAAAAAGTGAAAATAAATGATAAAATCATCTCTGTTTGCATAACTCACTACCCATCAGCTACTTGTGAATGTGGCACGGGACTTGAACGGAGCTTTCGTAAAGTGTTGACTATCAAGCACTTAGGCCGGGCGGCCCGCCGTAAGTCGTTGATGCTCAAGAACTTAGGGAAATAAAAGTATATATAGTAGTAAGCCCAAAAGTATATATAGTAGTAAGTCAAAACATATATATAGTAGTAAGTCAACAAGTATATATAGTAGCAAGTCGAAAAGCATATATAGTAGCAAGTCAAAAGGTATATATAAAAAAACCGCCCGAAGGCGGTTTTAGTTAAACGAATTTTTTGTTTCAGTTTGCTACTAGGTAAGCGAGAAACAAAAGCCCGAAAAAAATTGTGCTTAACATTAAGCCAAGGCAACCGCTAGAAACTTGGAGCGGTTAAAGTTGGGATTGAATTGCTCGAAATCATCGGCAAGGCTTGTAGCCAATTTGATGATTCGGTCAAGGTCATCGCTGAGACGGATTGCCTCGTTGAGCCTAAGGGCTACTGCTTTGAAGTGTTTTGCTGTCATAAGTTGTTGCTCCTTAGGAGGTTACAGAGAACAAGCCGTAACGGCGCTTGCCGTTGGCATTGGCGAGGCGAGAGCGCAAGAGCCTTTCGGCATCGCGCTTTCTCATTGCGATGGATTCGACTTGCCAAACGGCGCCCGCTTGGTTGAGAATACTTTTTAGAATATACATAGGTTTTAGCTTTTTCTGATTGATAGGTTAGTGAAAGGGTTTTCGGGAAACGTCGCTTCGAGGACTGCAAGCTCCTCTTGCATCTCGGCAAGCATCTTGCCGAAAACATCATTGGCAACTTCGACAGTCAAAGCCGTTTCGGGCGTTGCTTCGGCGTTCATCTTTTCAAGCGCGGAGGCGAATGCTCCAATCTTGGCTCTTAGTTCTTTAATCTTTTCCATAATACAATATAGCTCAGTTCTTGGTTAAAGTCAAATTCTTTTTGCGCTTTTTTTCCTTGAGAGGAAGAACAAAGGCAAGGAGGATTTTCTCTCTTTCTGTGAGTTTCATTTTTCTTAATTGTTGAGCCATGTGATTGGTCGCAGTTGGTTAATTCTAAACCAAGCCCCTCGATTGGTGCGGTAGAAGCGCACGAGAGCAAGCCCGTCAGGATGAATGGCATTGCCTTGCTTGATTGATTGGACGTCTCCAACTTTGCCGTTGGGCATCCGTACTATATCTTTAATTTTTAACATAAATTTTTCTTGTGCTTTGCATTACGAGGCAAAACCTTGTTGCGACGTTTCATCGGGCGCGACTTGGTGAAAAGGACTTTAAGCCTTAGCTTTGGAGTCTTTGCCTTTCTTAACTTCATAATACAATATACAACAGAAAATGCCGAAAGTCAAATTTTCTGCAAAGTTTTTTGTGTCACAAGCGACTGATACTCAAGGCTTTAAATTGTATATATAAAATAAATGAAAAAAGGCTAAAAAGTATATATAAAATAAATGAAAAACCCCCGAAAAGCATATATAAAATAAACGAAAATCGCCCTAAAAGTATATATAAAATAAATTCGTAAGTCGTTGACTGCCAAGGGTTTACGGCGGGCCACCCCGCCTAAGTTGTTGATTACCAATGACTTATGACTTTTGGATTGACTTATCCTCTTGTGTCGTAAGCCCTTGAATATCAACGAAATGCAATCAAGGCTAAGGCGACTCCCAGCATTAGCCCGACAGTACCGCCAAGGATAAATGCAGTCAAAAAATCTATTAGTGCAATCATGTTTTGTGTAGTTTTTTGGTTAGATTGTGTTCTCTAGCCATAGTAGCCATCATAATGAGGATGGCAACCCACATTAATGGAAAAGCAAAGACCTAGAAGCCAGACTTCTAAGAGATTTCTTTTTGTTACTAGGGTAATGCCCCTGCCTTCCTCGAATCTGTGGAAGGTTGGCTTGATGCGAATGCTGAACAATTTATTCATAATGTTTTTTGTGTTTTTTTGGTTAGCTTGAATGGTTCAAGGGTTTTTGAATTGCTGGAACTAAATTCCATGCAGGGTGACCCTTTGGAGCTTTGCAGGACTGAACTCCGAAATCTCGAAAAGTAATGTCAGCGACATCCCAAACGTCAGAGACTTGCGCCAACCATTGGTCTTTGGTTGGAGCATCGACTTGGTACGGCAAAGTCTGATAAGTGCCGAGCTTGTCACCATTAGAGAGAATCATGTCAATCCGCGCTTGGCGAAAGTGAATGAAAGGAACGTTGTTTTTAATCTTAATCATGTCTATAATCTAAAGGATTTTTGGTTGAAAGTCAAGCCCAAATAACATGAGCTTGCTTGCCATGCGCGGCATGGTTAGGGTCGCTCATGCGAGCCTTGTACTGGTTAATCGTGCGCTTGAGATACTTGCGCTGACCGAAGTGGGTTGCGATTGCGAAACCGCAGTTGAAGACTTGAAGGCGTAAGCCATGTTTGGTTTGAGCTATAATGAATTGCATAATTTTTTATCTTTCTTAACTTAACTTTATATATATAATATATCACACAAATGGGGCTTTGTCAAATTTTTCGTGAAGTTTTCTTAAAGTTTTTTGTTTCGTAATATGCTGTCAGTCAGTAAGTTATAAATGTCAAGCATAAAATGTGAAAAAAAAGTGAAAAAAAATGAGAAAAAACACACAAAAGTCGTAAGTCATTGATAGTCAAGGGTTTACAGCGGGTGGCCCGGCGCAAGTCGTTGATAGTCAAAGGTTTATGAAAATTCATAAGTTGTTGATAGTCAACGACTTAGGGAATTGCCCTCTTATTTGATGCTTATTTGGCTGTTATTTGATTGGTGTTGAAATAAAGTTTGACTTTCCCCTTAACCTGTGCGATATTATATACATGACACAACAAGAAAGAACCATCGCCGCGCTCAAATCTGAGAGCGAAAATCTGAACTCTCAACTGATGATTGCCGTCGGTCATGCCGAGGATGGAGACCCTCGCGCTCAAGCCGAAGTGGTCAATCTGCTCACACGTCTCGACGATATCGAGATAGAGCTAGAGGATTGGCAGTCGCACCTTGCCGACATGGACCACATGACTCGCCATGAACCAGACTGGTTCGACCACAACTAGGCTCGTAACTCGTTGATTGTCAACGGCTTGCGCCGGGTGGCCCGCCCTAAGTCGTTGACTGTCAAGCTCTTATGTAACTTTCACAAATTCTAAGAATTACTTATTTGATGCTTATTTGATTGTCCCCCGATTCGTTTTCAACCATGTTCTCGCTCTGCCGCCTCAAGACAATGTTTCCAGTAAGCTTCATATTCTTCAGGCGAATCAAAGCCCGAATCTTTGACCTTTTGTCGATATTCCATCTCATCCTCATAGGCTAAATCATCCTGCCTTAAGTCTTCAAGCTCAGAGGCATATCGTTCACGGATTGCATCACCTGCGGCAAAATAGTCATCCCACATTTCTTCTCGTCTTTCCCAATAGTCCTGCATTAGTAATCCTCCCCATAGTAACCATAATCCTCGTCAGTTCCAAAGCCCGCAGAGGTCATGGCAGAGTCAAAGTCTCCGTCCATGCTTTCATCCATGTCATCATCACCGCAATCGGGAACGTCAAACTCATGCACTAACTCGCAAGAGGCAATCGTGCCACAGGCATTGTAAGTGACGAATTGAATTTCCAACTGCCAAAGCTCATGCCCTTTGTCCGCAATCGCTTGCTCTGCAGATTCATAGGCTTGCTCTAAGCCTTGACTGCACTTCTCAAAAGAGTTGTGAGGATAGCAAGTTCCATTTTCGATAAGTTCATATCTTTTTTTCATAATATTAAGTCTGACAGGTTATGGGTTAATTGTCAAGGATTAATTGTTAAACATAGCATCAATCATGTCAAGGTCAGTTTGGTCGTGAAGGTCAGAGTTGTCACGAATGACAATCCAATCAGGTTGCATATCAGCAACGAAATCATCGGCATCCTGTTGACTCGGAGCGAAAATCGTTGCGAATTGAGGGCGACCCGTCACACGATGGACTGCCACGACGTTACAATTGAAAAGCGGAGGAAGTTCTATTGAATTGTTCATACTACAATGTACCCCCATTTCTCCCAAAAGTCAAATGATTTTATCATTTTTTTTTAAATAGTCGTAAGTCGTTGGCTGCCAACGGCTTCCGCCGGCAGGCCCGGCCCAAGTCGTTGATGTTCAACAACTTAGGGCATCTCGTTTGTAATCATCGGTTAGAATAAACACTTTGCCCCCATTGTTCACCTCGGCAGTTATATCGGTCAAGATACCTTTCTCAACATTTAAGCGCACAAAGTCATCGCTGACAAAATACTCGCCACGATTGCGAGCTTGACTCGGTTTTACCTGCGCTACGATTACGTCACCATCAAGCGACGTGGTGAGCATGAGTCTTTTCTTTGAGTCAATCATACTGAGCAAACCTTTCGGATTATCTGCTCGCCCATCTTGGTGTTCTGACGGAGAAAGCTAGTCAACTTTCGTGGAGCTTTGGCGGTTGGGTGGTAGTTAAAGGTTGCTCCGTTGGTTGCGAAAAATATCCAACCCTTGCGAGTCTTTTTAATTTCCCGAATCTCAGAACACTTACCAACGGCTTTCATAATCTTGTGGTGATTACTTGACCTGTGCGCGGCTTTACTCATTCCCATGATTTTATCCCTCCAATGCTTCCCTCATCTGAGGGCTAATGGTTTCCATGTCAATCTCATTCTCATCGGCATCGAAATCGACTTCTTCCTCAGTCTCTAAGAAATCAGCCTCATCTTCAACATCTTCCTTTTGTGCATTAAGCAAGCCATGATTGACCACGACTTCTTCAGTAGCCTGTTCCTGCTTAATCTCATCAATGAGCTTTTGACCTTCAGAGTCAATCTGCGCTCCATTGCTTTTCACATCCAACACAATGGCGCGGATGATTGCGATACGTTCTTGTTCGGTGAGTTCTTTACTTTTTGTTTCCATAATATATAATATTAGATTAGTTTGATTGAAAGGGCAAGAAAAAAATTCAACTTTTTTATCCTCGATTGTCAAGGGCTACAAAGGAGATGCAAGCGACCATTAGGAAGGGGAGCGCGAAAACAAAGTTTAGCCAAGAGGCAGAATAATGCCCGACAAGAAACGAGGTAATTATCCACCCTGCCGAAAACAGGGAAAGCACAAAGGAAATGCAAAGAAAGGAATCGAGAAGGGAACTTAATATTGTCTTAATCATACTAACAATATAGAGCGCTTTTGTCCGAAAGTCAAATTTTTTCTTCACTTTTTTTGAAGATAGTTGTAACCCGTTGACTGACAAGGACTTCGGCGGGGCAGCCCGCCGCAAGCCGTTGGTTATCAACGACTTGTGGCTTTGGATTGAATCATCTACTGAAAGAGCAGGGGGAGGGTGGTCTCGAACCACCACCTCTTGCTGACCTCCGCAAACTAGCTTTGTCTGCTCACGAGCATCTAGAATTTCGTGACACGGGAGGGGCAAGGCTCTAACGCAGTTAAGCTACTCCCCCACAAAAGTGTGAACCTCTTTCTCTCCTCGTGAACCAAAGGTAATTGGTAGTCTTACCTTCAGTCCACGATTGTAGGCGTGTGCTGACGCCTCGTTGTTCAATGATTCCTCATCTACAAAAAGAGCAGTCCCTTGGGAGATTTGAACTCACCTTTTCCAACTCTCAACGACCATGAATCGCTCGCAGACTTAACTAGTATACTGCTTGTTTGTTGGCGTTTTAACCCGACCTAAACTAAAGGGACACAAATTGACTTTAAAAGAACTATACCTATAATATAGACCCACTCTGAGCAAATTGCAAACTTTTTTTTCGTTTTTTTGAAGATAGTTGTAACTCGTTGACCATCAAGGGTTTATGCCGGGCCGCCCGCCGTAAATCGTTGATATGCAACAACTTATGGAATTTAAAGATAATCGCTCGAAAAATCTCTTGGAATCCTCTATATTTGAAGCTTATTTGTTTGTTATTCAATTCGCCCACAAAAAACCCCCACCCCTCGAAAGAGGTGGGGGAGTTATGACCAACAACAACTAACTTATAGACCGCTTTTCCAAACGATAAAATACATTACTACCCACGGCAAGAGAAGGACTATTGCCTCAATCACTTCCCCAAAGCCCCTTCGATAACAGGGCGAGCAACCAAGTTGCGAACCGCAAGGCGTTTCTTGCCATACTGACTACCACGGACTACCGACTTAAAAGTCCGACTAACATAGTCATAGTAAGCAGGAATAGCAGAGCCTGCTTTGTTTACATAAGTGAACCAAAGTTTTTCGCCAACTCGGTTGAGACCTTGAGGCTCATAATTGGCGACAGCTTCAGCTTTTTCTATGAATGAGAATTCTTTTTGCATAATTTTCCTTTTCTAGTTTAGTTCTTGTATTAATTCGTCAAGTCTTGCCACATCTAGAGCAGAGTCACTCCAAGAGACTCCATCGGGAGTTTGATATCCCATCGAGCTATTCCCTTGCATTTCTCTCATTGATGTCTTGAAAGTATAATAATCTGTCATGCCTTTGGCAAAATTGTAAATCCCCTCATCATTTTGAATCCAAAGGGCGACATTCCAAGTCGCATGGTTTGCCCATCCGTTATAAGTTGAATCAGTCATTTTTCTTGCCTATGGTATATGGTGAGTGATGGAGAAGTCGGTCAATGTTCTGTTCTAGAATCCTAACCGCTTGAACACATTTCTCAAGAGTCATGGCAGGGGAAATGCCCTTTCCATTTTTGAGAACGATATAGTTGTTTAATTGTGAATCCATTTTAATATTCTCCCAAATTATGAGTGATTAGTCAAGCCTAAATCTGCCCTACTTTCACTTCTAGTAAGATGAAGTTGGTCGATAAATCCTGCGACATCTGCTACTCTGCCTTGAAGGCTTGCCATAAGCTCAGTTACCTCTGCCTCGGTTTGCCAACCTACAACGTCATCCCAAGGGGAAAGCGGAAGCATATTGTTATTGTGAAACACGGCAACTTCATAAGTTCCTGCAAGCACACTACCATACAAGCCACCAAACTCAGTTTCCTCACCCTTCATAGAGACAACGGAAACCTCTAGGTTGTTGCCCAAATCAAGCCTTGCTTGGACGGCATTCGGGTTGTTGCCATGATTGTTAAAAACTAAGTCAGAGAAGGTCTTTTTTGTCATTGTCATAATATAAATATAGAGTAGTTTCGGCTTAATTGCAAGACTTTTCTTCACTTTTTTTCATTTTAGTCATAACCTGTTGACTATCAAGGACTTCGGCGGGGCGGCCCGCCCCAAGTCGTTGAGTATCAGCGAGTTAAAGAACCTCTACCCACCAATAGCCTTCACATTCAGTCACTATGGTGTCCCAACCATTTTGACCTTGCTGATAGGCGAAAGTTCGCGCGGCATGTTCATATACAAACTTATACATTATATATTTCCTCCTAATCCAAGTCGTTCCTTCATGCTAGTTAAGTCATTAAGAATATCAAGCAAGATGTCCTCGGAAGATTCAAGAGAATAAGGGGGAGTACCATATGCAATATTGTTTGTAACTATCTGATTGATTTCAAAAAGCAACATTGTCTGCTCCTCGCTTCTTTCATAGTCGCCATCGGGATTGGGATACCTCTCTAAGTAAGAACTCCAATCATTTTGAGCCTTCATGTGACGTTCGGCATTCTCTAGGTTGCGTTGCTGAAAGCGATGGTCTAGGATTTCATCCATTGTAACCACAGGCTTTTCTTCCTTAACCCGCTCTCTTTGCTCCTCTAGCTTTTCTTCTGCGAATTGCCTTTGCAACTCAGCATACTCCCTAGCGTCTAATTCATTCTCTGCATAACTACCCATTTTTATAGCCCCTCGGTATCTTGGTTGTTTTGCCTCATCACTCGCAAGGCTTCATCTCTAGTCATGTTCCATCGACTCATAAGATACATGAGTTGAGCATGACCTGTTAATTGTTCTGTATTGCTCATAGTTCTAACTTTCTAACTTTCCCAAACATATTGATATGGGTCTGTTCATTTTCCTTGGCTAATTGGGTCGCCATCCGAAGTGCCTTGGATTGACCCTGCACTTCATCAATAAATTTCCCAAAAGCGAAAACTTGAATCCACTTAGGGAACGAATCATTTTTCTTAATGCTAATCATACTAATAATATAGTGCGCCTAGAGAGAAAAGTCAAGCCTTTAGACGAAGTTTTTTAAAATAGTTGTAAGTATCTGACAGTCAAGGGTTTAGGCGGGGCGGCCCCGCCCAAGTCGTTGATAGTCAACGACTTAGGTAAGTAATGACCAAAAGAATATATAAAACAATGCCTAGTTCAAAGCCCATATTTGTTCAGTCCTCATTTATCTTTTGCAATAATTTTCTATAACCTACTCCATGCGCTTGCATATTATAAGGTTTCCACTTTTTGTCTTTACCTTTCTTAAATAAGAGTTGCCATTGACAACCATAATCATAGACGGAAAGCAAGCCATTCGGCAGTAGTTCTTTTCTCATGAGTTTATTCCTTCCTGTACAAATCCCGTTTCATCCTTTTTAGCAAGACCCTTTTCGATAAGCCCAACCACGACTCCCGACTTGTCTAAGAAGCGCAAGTCATTCGCATCACCATTAATAACCTCAAAACCCTTCCAAGTCTTTGGCAACCTATCACGAAAGACAACCGCAACATTACCGCCCATTTCCAAGACCATATCGCAAAGTGTTTCATTATGCTCAGAACGTGAGAAAGTTAAATGATAATTGCTTGGCAGGTTACCATTGAGAAATTGAGCCATGCGACCAAACGACTTAGTATAGTCATAAAATTGGGTGTCGGGAAACTTTTGTAAAATTGTATCACCATCACCATCAGCAATATCTTCCCACGTCAAGTCACTCGTAAGGTTGGGACGAAAAACCGCAGTCATTTCCTTTTTGACTGCCGACTTAATAGTCTTGCCAATCTCGGAAACAAGTTGAGCCATAAAGCCAATTCTATCCTCGAAAAACCTTTTCGTTTTC
>NZER01000364.1 GCA_002690445.1 Candidatus Pacearchaeota archaeon | reverse complement strand
TTTCCTTTTACCTCCACCCACCCCCCACCTAACTCGCGATTCACTTTTGGAATAGGGCGTTTGAATTTGTCAAGAGCGAATTGCTCGCCCTCCCAAGGTGAATTGGAATTAAGGAAACCGAAACAAATCTAATTAGGGATGTAGCCATTTATGTCAGAAGTTTTATAAACAAAACAATCTTAGTTTGATTATGAAAAAGGGGAGGAATCGTTCGGCTCACAATTCACTCTTGTTAAGAAGAGTGGGAAGATTGTCAAGAGCAAATTGTTCGGCTCAAGTGTGGGTGGAGACTGTGATTTATACATTGATAGGGTTGGCTGTGATTGGGATTTTGCTGGCTGTTGCAAAGCCGAAGATTGATGAGATAAAAGACAAGGCAGTGATTGACCAGAGTATTGAGGGCATGGATTTGATAAATGCAAAAATTCAGGCGGTTCGAGCAGCTCCGGGGAATCGGCGGGTTGTTGATGTGAACATTGATAAGGGCAGGGTTATTATTGACAATGAGGCAGATACGATTTCTTGGGTAATTGATAATTCTGAGGTAGAGTACAGCCAGGTGGGGGTGGATGAGTGGGTGCCTGTTTCTGGGCATTTGGAAGTTAATACTGTAGAAGCTAGCCCGTATACAATTACTCTGAAGATGGAGTATTCTGTTGATTTGAGATATGAAGAGCAGACAACTGGTACTAAGGAGTTGGATGAGGCGCCGACACCTTATTTAATTAAGATTGAGAATAGAGGGTTGGAGGGCGGGGAGAATACTGTGATTGTGTTGAGTGAGGAATAGTAAGATTGGTTGAATTCCCTACTCTGAAACCTCCTTATAATTTGCAATTGAAAATTATTATTTATTTTGATTTATTTTCAACAGCGAATTGTTCGCCTTCAGCAAGTTTCTTCGTTGCTCTGCATTTATTAACTGGTTACAATTTTTTATTAGTAAAATGCTTTTTTATCTGGAGTAAATTAATAGTCTTACTAAACTTAGGGAGCGGGATAGTGTTGATGTGTTTGATAATATATAAAAACCCTTTTCGCTTTGTTTTTTTATGCAAGAGGTAAAAATAAATTTGAGTCCGCAAGTGCCGTCTATTCCGCGGTTAGAAGACAAGACGAAAATTGATGTGAGGTATATGGTGATTGCTCCTTATGTTTCTATTCATATTTATTGGGATGCTCAGCGGGGGGAGTTGGTTTATGATGTAGAAGAGCCGGTTTTGGTGGAGAAAGATAAAGAGAATTTTGAGAGGATTGAGCAGGCAATGAGGGAGGTGATTAATGTTAGTATTGTGGGGGAAAAGACGCAGGAGAATTTGATTGATTATGTTGATAAGACTGCGAGGTTGATTATTTCGGAGTTGGGGCTGTCGATTGAAGAGAGTGTTTATCGCAAGATTTTTTATTATCTTTATAGAGATTTTATTGGGCTGAATGAAATTGAGGCGATGATGCGAGATTATTATATTGAGGATATTGAGTGTAATGGTGTTAATGAGCCTCTTTATATTGTGCATCGGACTTTTAGGAATGTAAGGACAAATATTAAATTTGATAGTGTAGATAAGCTGGCGAGTTTTGTGGAGAAGCTGGCGCAGAAAACTGGGAGATATATTTCTTATGCTTCCCCGATTTTAGATGGGAGTCTGCCTGATGGTTCAAGGGTTAATGCGACTTATACTAAAGATGTGACTTCTAAAGGGCCGACTTTTACAATTAGGAAATTTACAAAGGTTCCGTGGACTCCTGTTCAGCTTGTTGGGATGAAGGCGTTGTCTCCGGAGATGCTTGCGTATTTTTGGATTTTGCTGCAGTATAAATCTAATATTATGATTGTGGGCGGGACTGCTTCTGGAAAGACAACAATGCTAAATGCTGTTGCTTTTTTTATTCCGCCTGAGTCGCGGGTTGTTAGTATTGAGGATACAAGGGAGATTAATTTGCCTAGGGAGAACTGGCTGCCAAGTGTGGTTAGGACTGGGGTGTCGGCGACTGGGATTGGGGAGGTGGGGATGTTTAGTTTGCTGCGGGGGAGTTTTAGGCAGAATCCTGATTATGTGATAGTTGGGGAAGTTAGGGGAAAGGAGGCAAGTGTTTTGTTTCAGGGAATGGCTTCGGGGCATGCGTCTATTTCAACCATGCATGCAGATGGTGTTGATACTTTAATTAGAAGGTTGGAGACACCTCCGATAAGTTTGAATGCTAATTTGGTTAATGGGCTTGATGCTGTGGCTGTTATGACTCACGCGATTGTCCAGAAGAATGAGACAAGGCGGCTGCGGGAGGTTGTTGAGGTTGTGAATGTTCAGTCAGATGGAACTGCGTTAACTAATATTCCTTTTAACTGGAATCCAGCTGATGATCAGTTTTATTTTAAAAATGACAGCAAAGTTTTTGAGAAAATTTCTAAGAGGTATGGGATTTCGTATGAAGAGATTCAGAAAGAATTTGAAAATAGGACTAGGTTAATTTATGAGTTGTTCAAAAGAAAGATTACTGGTTATGAAGAAGTGCAGAGAATTGTGAATGAATATTATCAGAATCCTCAGGGTGTTTTGGGGAAGTTCGGGTTGGCTGTTTAGGTTTTGTTTTTCAACAAGCGACTTAGCAACATTAATAAATGTTTATTCTTTTATATTAGGGGAAAAGATGGTAGATGTAATTTTTGTAGGGCAGTTGATTGAGTCAATGAGCGAGGCAGTTGTGAAGTTGAAGGAGGCTTTGGGAAAGGGGGATGTGGAGTATGCGAATCGGCTGAGGGTTTTTATTTTTGATGTGCATAATAAAATTGAGGAGGCGCTTTCGCAGGTTGGGTGAGAGGTTTGTTTTTGTTAATTCTAATTTGTCTGAGGGTCTGAAATATCCCGCCCACCCACCCTTGGCGAAGCCGAATTAATTAGTTCAGACCCTTAATTTATCAAAACCCTCCTGTCTTGAAATAAAAAATGTTAGAAGATTTAGGAGTGCCCACCCAACTCGCGATTCACTTTTCAATGATTCTAAAATTTCTGGAAAAGCAAATCGCTCGCCCACCCTTTGCTGAACCGAAGAAGTTAATCAAAAGCAAATTGTTTATCCACCCACCCTTTGCGGAGTTTGATAGCTTAAAATAAAAAATGTTAGAAGATTTAGAAAAAAACATAAGGCAGGAAAAGAAGATTCTTGCTGAATTGAATTCTGTTGAGAAGTATTTAGATGGGGCTCCGGAGGACAAGGAGTCTTATCTTAAGTCGAGGGATTCGCTTTTGCATCAGTTGAAGATGCTGAATAAGGCAGTGCCTGAATTGCTGAAAGAGAGTTCGCCTTTTCAAAATGTGGCGGGCGGCGGGGAGAATAAAGGGGGCAAGGTAAGGGGTGGGGGTGGGGTGGTGAAGATGAGTTATGTTTCTCCTGCAACAAAAGAGAAGAGTTTCGTAGCAATTGGCAAGAAGGACAAGAAGGAGTTTTTAAAAAAATTGCAGCTTTCAGAATCAGGTTTGGAGGGTATTGCTAAAGCAAAGAAAAAGGAGAAGGTAGTGGTGAGAAAGCCGAGTTCTCTTGCTAAGATTTCGAGCAGGTTTTTTAGGGAGAGGGCTGAGAAGATGGCTCCTAAATTTACAAAGTTGACTCGGGATTTGAAAAAAGCGAATATTCCTTTTTTGGTTTCAGTTTATATTTCTATTGCTCTTTTTGTTTCTTCTTTAGCTTTTATTGCTGGTTTGGTAGGCTTTGGGGTGTTGATAATTTTTAGTTTGGGTAATTGGATTTATTTCTGGATTCCTTTTGCTGCTGCTGGGTTGAGCTGGATTGGTTTTTATTATTATCCGTCTTCAGAAAGTAATAGTGTGCAGAAGAAAATTGCTCAGGAGCTTCCCTTTGCTGCGATTCATATGGCTGCTATTGCAGGTAGTGATATAGAGCCGACTAAGATTTTTAAGATAATTGCGACGTCTAAGGAATATGTGCATGTGGGGAAGGAGATGCGGAAGGTGATTAATCAGACAGAAATTTATGGCTATGATTTGGTGACAAGTTTGAAAAATGTGGCGAGGCGGACTTCGAGCAAGAAACTTTCAGAGTTGTTTAGTGGGTTGGCTACGAATATTAGTTCGGGCGGGGAGTTGAAATCTTATCTTGAGAAAAAGGCAGAGAATTATCTGCTTGATTATAAATTGGAGCGGAGGAAGTATTCTGATTTGGCTGGGACTTTTATGGATATTTATATTTCGATTTTGATTGCGGCTCCGTTGGTTTTGATGATGATGTTTATTGTGATGAATGTGGCGGGGCTGGGACTTGCGGGGTTGACTATTACTACTCTGCTTGCGATTAGTATTGGGGTGGTGATTTTAGTTAATATTATATTCTTGTTTATATTAAATTGGAAGCAGCCGAGTGTTTAATGGAATTAGAAAAGAAAAACTTTTTGGGATTGGTGCTTGGGATTTTGATAGTTGCAGTTGGGTTTATTTTTTTTAGGGGGGAGATGATATTTTGGTTTTTGGTTGTGCTGGCTCTTATTATTTCTGCTCTTCCGTTTGTTGTTGCGATTATGGTTTCGCAGGGCAGGCAAAAGGAGAAAGAGGAGAGATTTTTGGAGTTTGTGCGGGATTTGGTTGAGAATGTTAGAGCGGGGACTCCGATAAGCAAGGGGATTATGAATTTGAAGAATAGGAATTATGGGGAGCTGAGTGTGCATGTGAAGAAGCTGGCGAATCAGCTTTCTGTCGGGATTACCTTGAATGCAGCTTTGTTGACTTTTGCTAAGGATACAAAGAGCCGTGTTGTTTATCGGGCAGTGGGGTTGATTTCAGAGGCAGAGCGGGCGGGCGGGCGGATTGATACTATTTTGAATTCTGTTGCTCGGTCGGTTAATCAGATTGAGGATTTGAAAAAAGAGAGAAAGTCAGCTGTTTCTAATTTGATTGTGCAGGGTTATATTATCTTTTTTGTTTTTATTATTATTATGCTTGTTTTGGAATTTAAGATTTTGCCGTTAACTGCAGGTTTGGCTGGTGTAGATGGGGGGCTTGGTGTGAAGGTGGCGGCGGTGAGTCCGGATACGTTTGCTTTGCCGTTGTTTATTATGCTTCTTGTTCAGTCTGCTTTTGCAGGGCTTGTGATTGGGAAGATTGCTGAGGGGAGTGTTATGGATGGGATAAAACATTCTTTTATTTTGCTGGCTATTACTTTGCTGGTGACTACGGGGGCGAAGGCGTTATTAGGTGGTGGGTGATGGGTTGGTTGGTGGGGGTTGGGGGGTGGTGGGTTGGTTGGTGGGGGTGGTGGGGGTTGTTTGGCGGTGGGGGGGGTTGGTGGGGTGGGGCGGGTGGTGGGGTATTTATAATTTTTGTCCGAGAGTGGGGGCATACAATAAATAGTTCTTAGATATATTACCCCTACATTATGCTAAAAAACAAAAGATTTATAAATATGTAGGTATAAGGAATAAAATGGTAGAAATTAAAAAAGTAAAGAAAGGAAAACAGATATATTACTATCTTTTTCATAATTATCGGGAGGGAAAGAAAGTAAAAGGAGTCTACTCTTATTTGGGAAAGGAGATCCCAAAAGATATAGATAAATTAAAGAAAAATCTCATGAATGATTTCTATAAGGAAAAATTTCTAAAAAAAATAAATAATATTAAAAATAACTATTTAAAAGAGCAAAAAGAGATTCCAAAATCTTTAAAAGAAAAGGAATTGGAGAATTTTGGAATTAAATTTACATATAATTCCCAAAGAATTGAAGGTTCTACTTTAAGTCTTAAGGAAACAGCAGATTTAATTGAAAGAGGAATAACTCCGAGTTCTAAACCATTAAGGGATGTTAAAGAGGCAGAAGCACATCAAAAAGTATTTGAAAATATGATGGAATACAAAAAAGATCTAAACTTAAGAATAATTATGGATTGGAATAAAAAATTACTTGAACAAACAAAACCAGATATTGCAGGTAAGATAAGAATACACCAAGTTGGAATTGCAAGATCAAAATTTACTCCTCCTTTGGCAATAGAATTAGAATTGTTATTAAGAGAGTTTTTTCAATGGTACAATCAGATTAAGAATAAAATTAATCCAGTAGAATTGGCAGGATTGGTTCATTTAAAATTTGTTACAATTCATCCTTTTGGGGATGGAAATGGTAGGATTTCAAGAATAATGATGAATTTTATATTAAAAAAACATAAATTTCCATTATTAGATATTGAGTATGGGAATAGGAATAGTTATTACAATGCATTAGAGAGATCTCAGGTAAAAGGAAATGAAGGTATATTTTTGCAATGGTTTTTTAAAAAGTATCTTAAAGAATATAAGAAATATTTATGATTCCTAACTCTTTTGCTTACAGCAAAAGACAATTTTTAGAGAAATTTCCCTAATTAGTAAGAAAAAGATTTGTTGCAATTTTGATAGCGCAAAAGTAGGATAATTGCCTAATTTTATGCGCAAAAATGAGTTTTATGCTAAAAATAGTAATTTTACGTGTAAAATTGTTGCGCAAAAGAAAGATTTAAATAGTATAAAATGCGCAATATAATATGGAATGGACAAAACCAGAAGGATATAGTAAGAAAAAAGTAGACTGGGCTGGAAATATCTTGATTAATGAGACAAGCTCTGAAGAAGATAGAAACAAGGCCATTGGCATATTAGATAATTGGAGAGCTATTCATAGATATCCTATGCATATATTTAAGAAAAGATTAAAGAATGTTTCTGAAAAAATTGATAATGATGCATTTGCTGTCCAGAGATTGAAAAGACTTCCTTCAATTATTAAGAAACTACAAAGAGTCTATCAGGGCAATAAACCAACAATGAAATTATCTCAGATGCAGGATATTGCTGGATGCAGAGTTGTTATGCCGACTATAACACAAGCAAGAGAATTATATGAAAAACATTATCTTAAGGGTCATATTAAACATCTTAAGGTAAATGAAAAAGATTACATGATGATGCCAAAAAAAGATGGATATAGGAGTATCCATATAATTTATAGATATAATAGTGATAAAGAAGGTAAAAAAGATTTTAATGATTTGTTAGTAGAAGTTCAAATAAGATCTAAATTACAGCACTTATGGGCAACTGCAATTGAAATAGTAGATTTTTTTACAAGACAAGCTATAAAATCTAATGAAGGTCAGAAAGAATGGATAGATTTTTTTAGATTAGTAAGTTCTGCATTTGCTATAATGGAGAGAACTCCAACAATTCCTGGAACTCCTAGAAATAAAAAAGAATTATATTCTCAGATTAAAGCACAAGAAGGGAAATTACAGGTTATTAAGGTAATGGAAGGATGGACTCACGCAGTTAAGGTTTTTCAAGAGGTAACTAAAGAAAAACCAAGGGTTCAATTTTTCCTTCTAGAATTAGATGTTGGAGAAGGGAGACTTAATTTAAGAGCTTATACTAAAGAACAAGAAAAGGTGGCTATCTCAGATTATGACCAGGCTGAAAAAAGAAATCAGGGGAAAAAAACATATGATGTTGTTCTTGTTGGTGCAGATACAACAAATGATTTAAAAAAAGCATACCCAAATTATTTTGTAGATAGTGGAGAATTTTTAGAAAAGCTTCAGCAGGTTATAGATAAAGCTAAGTAAGATAAGTAAGACTATAATTAATTCGACATCTTTTGATGAATAGGGCGCCAGTCAAATCCTCTTATTTTGCGATTTTTCTGAAATATCCCAACTCGCGATTTGCTCTTGCCGGTCAAAGAAAAGATAGGGCAAAAGTAACATCAAAGATGTTCCATGTTTTCCTTACATGTTCGGAAAAAAGCGAATTGCTCGCCCACCCATCCCGTCGCGATGCGACAATTAGTTAGTTCAGAAAAATCACCGTTTTATAAGGATTTGACTGGCGCCACAAATAGAAAAGATGGGAGGAGAAAATCTTTTCAAATATGCTTTTTTATTCTCTCAATAAATGTACAATAGTGATTTCACACCTTGGAGTAGGTTTAAATATGTGGGATTACTAGGGGAGTTATGAAAAAGTTATTGTTGTGTTTGTTGTTGGGATTGTTTTTCGTTGGGGTTGTGAGTGCTAGTAATTATTATACATTTTATGATGATGGTGCAGCTGTTCAAAATGCAGTGAACTCAGCAAATCTGCAGTCGTGGGCAGCAACTGATAAGGGATTATCTTTTGAATCTTTTCAGGTTTCTGATTTAGATAAGCAAAAATTGGAAGATGCATTATCGGTTTATTTTAGAAATAATAAAGCTATTATATTTTTATCTAATAACGCCTCTGATGAAGATATTATTTTGTCTGTAGATGTTAATCAGTTTTTGATTGGAAAACATCTTGCAAACGGAAATGTTATCTTTCAGGTGTCGGAATTAGCAGATGGTGATTTTAGGGAAGCACTGAAGAGATTTGATAGTTATTTTGAATCTGGTTGTTCGGATATAGTACCGTATATAGGTATTGAAACTTCAGGGGATTATACTCAGCTGTATTCAGATGCGGGAAAAGTGACTATTCATGTTTTGGCAGGAGCATATCCTTCGAGTTTGGATTTAGTTGGTACTAAGATATTTGTAACAGCTAACGGGAATACTTATACAAAGATAGAGTATTACGATTTCCAGCCAAATTGGGAGAGAGTTTTTACATTTGAGAACTCGGCGTTTAAGGGAGTGACAAATGCAAAGATCGAAATTGCCCCAGTAATTAGGGAGGGCATTACTGAACAAATTTGTGAGGTTGCTGCTTCTATTCAAGTTACAGCAGATACAGAAGGTTTGTGCACTGATAGTGATGGTAGGGATGAGTTTACTGCGGGAAATGTTTATGCAGCTGAAAAAACATATCCTTCTTTGAAGCAGACTTTTCATGATGTTTGTGTTGATACAAATCCCTTGGGAGGGCAAGTTTTAGAATATTTGTGCGGGAGTGATGGTTATCTTGATAAAGAGTATATTGATTGTTCAAGTGGTTGTGGGGGTGGGAAATGCATAAGGAGTGGTGAGTTAGAGCCAGAAGCAGGGGATAATATGGATTTATGCTTAGATGATCCAGATGATTATTGGGATCAGAAGACAGATAGGTGTTATAGTGGGTATAGTGAGGGGGCGATTAAAAGTTTATGTTCTGATCCTGATGGTGGCAGAGATTTTTTTGAGCAGGCGCATACGTTTGGTTTTAGGAGATATTCTTCTGCTGATGATCCGAGCAGGGATTTAAGAATAAGAACTGGTGGAAAAGATGCTTGTTTACAAGGTAATGAATTAGTTGAACATTATTGTGATGAGGAAGGGTATATCCAGACAACTCATTTAGAATGTGAGTTTGGGTGCGGGGAGGGTGTGTGTCTTGGGACAGGGGAGGTAATTGAAGTTGAAGAAGGTGAGAAGCCTGTGAAGATTCCTGAATCTGATAAAGTGAATAAGGTGATGTATACTTGTATGGGTTGCGAGTTAGATAATAAATGTTATCCGATGATGTATCGGAAAAAATCAAATTATTGTTCTGAAGATTTAGAATGGGCTGAGCAAAAACAAGCAGAGGAAAATTGCGACAATAATTTTGAATGCGACAGTAATGTGTGTATTGATAGTGAATGTGTTTCTGCTGGTTTGTTAAAGAGGATTCTTAATTGGTTTAGGAAGTTGTTTGGTTAAATAACTAATTATTTAAACTAGTTTTTCTTGATTGATTTATGAATGAAAAGAAGGGGGGTTCTAATAAAAAGTGGGTAATTATTTTGATTGTTTCATTGGTTATTCTAATTTTTATTGGGGGTGTTTATTATTATGTTGCTAAAGACAATTTTTGGACTGCACAAGAAAGAAGATCAATTAATAAGTGCTTAAATGCAGTTCTAGATTTATCAATTGAAACCTCGGGATCTACTTGCATAGCTTCTGATGGCAGAATTCTAATAGAGTTGGAAAGAGGATCAAAAGAATTTAATCTTGTATATCTGGGGTATGGGGTGGTTTTTGAAAATAATTCACATTATGCAGGGAAGATTTTATCTCCTGAACTTGATTCTGATAGTAAGAAACTTTATTTTTTAGATGATATCAATTTTTTAGATGCGTCTTCTATTAATATATTCCCGGTGGTCCAGATAGGACAGGTAGAGAAAACGTGTGATGTTGCTGATGAAGTGAATTTAGAACCTTGCGAAAATGAGTAGGAAGTTGAAGTTTGAAAAGAAGGGGAGGTATACTAAGCGAGTATCTCCGATGAGTTTTTGTAATTCTTTAATGGTTTTTAGAATTTTTCAGAGATTCCCACTAATTCGAGGTTATTCACCTCGAGACCCA
>NZER01000363.1 GCA_002690445.1 Candidatus Pacearchaeota archaeon | reverse complement strand
TGGATTGGTTTTTGTCAATGTGAAATGATTGTTGATAGAATGTACTGGTTTGATATGTACTGAACGTCTGATAATGGGGAGATATGTTATCCTTACTATACTATGGATAGTATGATATGTTAGTTGCTATACAAGCCGGCATATATAAGGCATGAAATACAATATGTAGTATGCTATGTTACAACCGCTTCCGCTTCAATGGTAGCAGCCGGAGCCGGTATAGACAGCGCTGAGAGCCTGTCCAGAGCCTTGTTGAGAGCCGGTGATATATCAAGAGTATGAGATACAGAAACGTCCACACGATCCTTATATTTAGAATTGATTTTACTTACATACCAGGAAGTAGACTTAAATAAAACGTCCAGTAATTTAGCTTGCTTTGTATCCTGGCAAGTCTCTATTCTATGCATAACCGCTTCTATCTTATTATCAGCGTTACACTCTTGAGCCAACCTGAACAGCTTTTCAAATTCCGGATTATTTACAAACCAACGGTATAGGGTCCACCTGGACGGCATACCTTTTTTTTGAATCTCTAACAAAGTCTTTCCACCGGCTAAAGAATTCAAGATTTTATCAGCCACTTTTTTATTATATGTACTTTTCATGTGTGAATGGTGCGGGTTTCCTTTTGATTTTACCTATTAATCTATTATATTTATTGTTTATTTTATGTATTTTAATTAGTTTTATTGATTGTATTGGCATAGTTTTATTTGTCATAAGTGTGTATATCCCCAAACCACCGCCCTGCCGCCCTCTATTTACAAGCGATATGTAGTTTTATTACATACACATATTTATAATACTTGTCAATAAAAAAAGCCGGAACCGATGAAGAACACCGGAACCGGCTAGAAACTACGCTTGATTGAACGTCTTAGAATGGAGAGAAATGACCGTCTTCATAATATTCAGAAGCACAGCGTACACAATGAGCCACACCGCCAATATTTACTTTAATATCCTTATGAGTCAGGCATGATAAGCAAACAGGACAATGAATCCAGGTTCTAGTTATATCACCTTGTAACCTTGAGCCAATAACTTTTCCCTGTTTAAATGTTAGCATTTTTACCACCTTTCATATAAAGATATATTCTATTATGCTTAATTGCTACCAGATCGGACTTTGAGCCGTTTACATATCCAACCGGAACCTTAGCACCTGGAGCGATCACAACCGCATGAGCCGATCTTTTATCAAGTTTATATTTACCGCCCTCAGATTGTATCACCTTAACATTTTTAAGGTCCTTGAACTGTTTAAAGTTTAAATGTAATGATTTTGTATAACAGTAAAACAACACTTCCGGACAGCTTGACGCTATTTTATACCATTTATTTAAATAGCCCTGAGTGTAGAAGTCTCCGCTATCGTGAATCCTAAGCCGTTTAATATATTGCCTTGCTTTTAACTCATGTATTGCAATATCCGGAAAACTCCGCAACCTTGAAAACTCATAATTTCTATTATGAGCATTCCGGCAGACCGCACCACGCAAAGAATACACTCGTTTCATGTAACAGTATTCAAGACAATCACCGGCACCGGTACAAGTAGAGAAAGCCGGTAAGCTAAACTTGAATATATTATCTTTCTTCAATTTTGAATTAGAGCTAAATAGATTCATTTACACCGCCTTTCGCACCTAGTCAGACCATACCGGCACAAATCCGGAGCCGGCACAGCCCAACACAGAGCCAAAATTTAACTTACTTTTGTCAAAATGTGATCTTTTACCCATATTTGAGCAAATGACTTCCGGATCTTATCTGGTTGCCTTGATACGACAACAGCCGAGCCGATCATATCCTTTGAATATTCCGCTCCGAAAATCGAAGTTTCAATTATCCGATCTTGAATATTTGTTCCAACTGCCAGTTTTAATTCTTTTTTTGTGTCAAATCCAATCGCTAACATGAAAACCCCCTTTATTAAGATTAAAGATTGACTTTTAATAATGTTTTTTCGCTTTTATGACTGATTTTTAAAACTTCCGCTTCTGTTAAATAATCCTTTGCACCGGTTACTGATACCTTGACGCATTTTAAGAAATCATTTAACTTAATACGTCTATACAGTAATAAAGGATTTACCAAATATACACTTGATACAATCCGCTTGACTGCGTAACCATTAGAGCCGGTTAAATCATTTACCTTTTTTTTATTCATTTCATTAAATACGCTTGACCTTAATACTTTTTCTTCAAGTTTTAAGGTATCCAAGTCTTGACGTAACCGGCAATATTTATCAATTAGAGCTTTTGACATATTTCACCACCTTTATTTATTAAGGTTAATAGAATTAAGTAAAACCCACGCAAGACCAGAGCCGGCACTTTGAGCTGGTTTAATACGCACAGACACAGAGCCGGAATTATAAGGGGTTGGCTTTGCGTCAACAATTACAACCGGAAATTGTAAGCCAATAGAGGAAGTATATAATCCAGTTTTATTAATATACTGCATTAATTCCGTTGCTTTCATATAATCCACCATTTATAAAGGTTGAAAAAACTATACACGATTAAAACGATTATAAAAACCCTGTACGGTACACCCATAAATATCACCCCCTTTATATAAAAGATAAAATATTAACTTAAACCGGCATTATTTCAGACCGGTAAAAGTGAATATTCTACGAATGACTACAAGCCGGACAAGTAACCTTGTAAGACTCAAATTGAGAGCCACAATATAAGCACGCTTGCGAATGGTTTTCGTAACATTTCACGCAATAATATTGTCTTGACTCATGCAATAAACTATTATTAGCAAGATTTACCTCATTTTCTCCGCAATAATCACAAATAATTTTTTCACTCAACATATTACACCACCTTTCAAAATAAAGTTGTAAATACTTGCACCGGAACCAATTCCGGCACGCTATTCGATACATAACAAGTAAAGCAGTTTTCGTGCCACTATGGCAATAGCTAGACAAATAACCTATGGCACCAGGGATAAACCCTTGATATATAAAGGCATAAGAAATATATTTTATTTTGACTATTTTTTGACCGATTTTAGACCGTAAAAAACACTGGCGTAAAACTGACATACTGCCGGCACAAATGAGCCAGTAGAGGTTTTTCCAGATTTAAAAACCGGAAAAATAGATATTTATTTTTTTTAGAATAAAGGAAAGGAAATGAAAAATCAGATGCGAAAAGGTTTGACTTCTCGGCAATCATTTTGTAGAATTCAGGAAATAAACAATCATTGGTTGAGAATGATTTATCTTAATTGCGTTTTAATTAACGCAACCGAAGCCTTTGTTGCATACTCAACCTATGTGGCAGAGGCTTTTTTTATGGAGGAATAATGAAGAGAGGTAATAGGTTTATACATGGGATGAACAAGAAGCCTACACATAACACATGGTATGGGATGAAGCAAAGATGTTTGTATGAGAAGAGTAAAGACTTTAAGTATTATGGAGCAAGAGGTATTGGTATTTGTAATAGATGGATGATATTTACAAACTTTCTGGAAGACATGGGACCTAAACCGCCAGGCTTAACACTTGAGAGGATCGACAACGAGGGAAATTATGAACCAGGTAACTGCCGGTGGGCTTCCAGGAAAGAACAACAAGCAAACACAAGGAGATAAATAATGGAACTTGACAAGGACAAGAGGGAATCATGGTTGTTTGTAGTAAGGGAAGGTCTGTACGGCTTTGAACAAAATGCTAAATATACCACAGAGGAATGTATCGCTAGTCAATGGGAAGAAGTTCAAGAAGCCATGAGGTACATCGAAGAAGTATTATTCCCTCAACATTCAGAGGAAAAGATACGATTAATGCAAAGGAAGAATTTATTACACCAGTTATACACTTTAACTTTATCGGGATCTGAACAGCTATCACCTGAAGAATGTTCTCAGGTTGCCGATATGATTTTACGAAGGAAAGGAAAGAAATAAGGAAGGAAAGGAAAAGACCGGCTTTCCAGGGGGAGTTCTGGATTGCCGGTCATCATCGAGGAAAGGAAACAATTCATGGCTGCATACAGATATTCTCGACTGCCTTCTCATTCATAAAGTTGTTAATATCCCTGACAAGCCTGTATCTATGAGCAATCGTTTTAAAGGTATAACCCTGTTTATGATAATTTCTGACCGTGATTTGTGTCTTATCCCTACCAACTGTATTATAATCATCAATAATCTTCTTCTGCCATTCTTTAAATGTCATAGAATTCCTCCTTACTATAAATTAATCAGTAGTTTACATGAATATGATTTAAGACTTTGCCTATCCCAAGTTTATTGATACAGTAATTATACATCTTCGGGTGGGTTATTTTCATCCTCTGGAATCGGTTTTTATGGAAAAGGTCTGATTTTTCCATGTGAACACCGAACATACAAAAGGTACAACCAGTATTTTTATATCCCAATCTATAGATATCAGAATATTCTAATTTATTTCCTTTCAAACTGCCTTGCAGGTTGCTTTTTTAGTTTATCACAACATTTATGGGATATCTTAAAATCTTTCTTAATTAAATACTGCCACTTATTAGGTATCTTGCCTGACTTATATTTATTGTTATCACCATGTAGTCTTTTGTGTAGCAGTTTCGCTGATTTAGTAGTTCTCGCCTCGCTTATCTTCTGGCTTACTTCTTTTGAAATTACAGGATATCCATATTTCTCTATAACCTGCGTAAATTTCATTTTTGGTTGCCTAATAATAATATCCTTAAAGCTCTTAACAAAGCGAGTTATTTCAGGATATTCAAGTCCAGTATTAAAAAATACAGATTGAACATCGCCATATACAGATTCTACCAAGTGCTTTAATACTGTACTGTCCTTACCTCCGGAAAAGGATATATAGACATGACCATGGTGTTTTCTGTACCATTCTGTGATCCTTAACTTAGACATTTCCACCTTTAACTCAAGTGGATATGCCTGTCTTGTCTTTAATTGATCTGATGTATTTATCATACAAAGCCTCCATATTGTAAACTTCACATCTTAAACGCCAGCCTTCACCATATTTATCGTTAGCCCATTCATCTACGGCTTTCTGATATTCTGCATCGCCTGAACCATACCAATAATCAGTCCTTATTTCGATTCTAAGCCCTCGTAAAATTTAAGTACCCAATACCCTATATATTGGAAAAGTACAGAATTTGAGCCTAATTTGACGGCACAGGAGCCATATTTACCACATATTAGCAGGTGCTTGATTATATCTCATTCTTGATTTAGCCAACCTCCAACAAGTTTTCAGTTTTAACATTAAATTGTGCTGAAATTCCGGTGAAAATCTCATTTTTTGGTCTTTTATCTGTTCTTTTGTCATTGGTACAAATTTCGGCTGTTTTACTATTCTTTCTTCAGTATATGTTACCCAATCTTGCCAATTATTAAACCAGGTGGATCCATTCTTAGGCTTTTTCCAAGCATTTGTTTGTTGTCTTAGGTGAGATTTATAATTCTTGAGAGCATTTTGTATATTAATAAAGTCTATGTCAGTCTTAACAGAGACTAAAAAATGTCTTAATGCTGCTTTCTTACCGTCACGCAAGGGATACAATTTCCACAGCTTCTCAAATAATTCCTGCCGGTTCTTTAGTATCATATTGATTGATTTCTCCACGACCACGATGTAATTTTAAATGATGCGGTTAATTATTCGTGTTTAAAAATAAAAACAGGCTCATATTTTTTACCCTTACCAGCTACAGAAGAAAGAACAAGCCTGTAAGTATCATTTAAAACAAAGCCCTGGCGTTCTGCTATTTCAAGTGTTTCTCTTTCTAGCCAATCACAACTAGACGTATTTGCAATATTTATAATCATATAGCCATTTTCTTTTAAACATTTCTTGCAATTATTTATTGTCTTTTCTAAATAATCATTTAACCACGACTCCTTTGTGGGATAACTTTTAAAAGATTGTGTCTTTTCCTCACAATATCGTTCATTGTCATAATAAGGCGGAGAGGTAAAACATAAATCTACCGAATCGTGTTCTAGTAATAGTTGCTCACTTCCGCAACAATACAATTCTATTTCTTTGTTTGTTGAATAAGTATCTTTTAGTTCCGTTAAGCCTTTATAAGTTAATGTAGAGGGGTCTGTGCCAATATATTTAGTGCAATTAGATGCCATAAACCCCAAGAGCCTTCCACCCCAACCACAAGACATATCCCATACAGTTCCTTTGTTTCCAAATTTATTATATATAAATTTGGCAACAGTTGGTCTAAAATTACTTACACTCTGCTTAGCACAATACACTTTGGCATTTTGACGTATTCTGTTTACAGTGAATTTTCCATCACCATGTTTAAGTTGCCATTTATAGGTTTTTAATATTAACTTTTTTAATTTATTATCATCATTCCATAAATCTATTAATGATTTATCTTGATTTTTATACTTAACATCTACCCAATGGGGGAAAAAAGTCCATAAGAAACCTAACCCGTGCATTGTTTGTCCTAATTCATTATTGTTAAATATTTTATTTTCATCAAAATCTATTATCTTTCTAAGTTCTTTTTGAGCAATATAATCCCCTCTTTTATAATGAGGGAATCCTCCATCCCTATAGAGATTGAAAAGATTATCAACTTCTTCATTTATATTTCTCCTTTTCGACACCAATGGTTCCCTTGTCATAAGAGTTGGATTAAAGCTGAAACAATTTTGATATTCTTTAGTCAAAGCGATTCGAAAACATTCTTTTTTTGTTCAGGGGTTATTGACATAATTAAAAGACCTTCTCAAAGTATTTTTTACTTCTATAATCATTTGTTGATAATCTTTCTATGGCATCTTTAGATATTTCATGTACCAAGTTTAATACTTTTAAAATTTTGTCTATATCAGCTTTTTTTACAGCCTTCTTCAACATAGTGGCATATTCTATTATCTCTTTATGTGCGTATGACCTACCTTCTACATCTTTATAACCACAATCAGCACACTCCCAAGCATAATATTCTCCGGTTAAATTATTTTTCATCTTACTTTCTAATTTATTCTTATGTAGGCATTTTACCATAATAATTTCCCTTTCAATATTTACATATTTAACAGAGTTTTAAAAACTTAGCCAACGTGAGGAAAACGTACTGAGG
>NZER01000362.1 GCA_002690445.1 Candidatus Pacearchaeota archaeon | reverse complement strand
TTTGGTCACTGTGTCCAACCGTGCAGGTTTCTTTTGGCCGCCGGAAATATTGTAAAACCCATCCTTGTTCAAAAGAGGCTCACATTTCGGGTTTGTGTTTATGTAAGTCTTATTATACTCAATAACATCAACAATGTTAATATATTTTTCAAGACTATCCTCTACGTTTCCAGGCTTCACAAACTCTAAATTATCCAGAGATGTATGATATTCCGGAAAATGCCTATATGGAGTCCTCATCAACGAACCAATGGGGAGATCAAAACCCGGAGAACTATATTGTCTCTCGTCACTGCCCCATGGATAAAAATCTTCAATTTCATATTCCTGATCCGAATCTTGCAAAACTTTTGCAACCACCTCATTTATTAAAGCGTTCGACTCTTTTGCTTTTTTATACGTTAGCGTTCCGGAATCCCCAACGCACGTTGCGACAAGGCCATATTTAATATTATGTACTCTGTGTTCGTTCTGGCTTAGCCAAACAATTGAGCCCAGAGTTTCGGGTATAAACAAAAAACGATAAGATATTTCTCTGTCCCTTTTCGACAATTCTTTAGCCAACAACGTTGCCAAAACGATACCACTAAGATTGTCATTACACATTGAAGGGTGGCAAATATATGTTGAAATAAGGAACTCGTCTTTTGACCTACCTTCAAGATAAAGCTCCCCATACGTCAAAAAGCCATCTTCAAGCTCAGAATCAATAAATACCTCATATTCCCCCTCTTCTAAGTTTTCATATTCTTCCTGTGAAACACAGAACCCCCACTGTTCTTTATAATAAGATGTGCGATAAGGAATGGCCTTTGGTTTTTCTGATAAAAAGTGCAAATGCTCTCTAAGTTCGCCTAGTGAAACAAACTTATGAATCGGAACACTGTAGCCCACTACATGAAGGTTGGATATCTGGAAATCAATTACCTTTTCTCCTTTGGCGTTTTTAACATAAGCATCTCTTATGTTCCACTCTCTAGGTATTTGCCAATCATAGGCCCTTGTCCCGGTCGGAACCTCCACTATCTCAAGAGGGATATGTTCGCTCAAGATCTTAAGAGTTTCTCTATTTCCATTACCAGTTAGACTCCTACAAATGGGATATAATCGCTGTAATAATTCTGAAATTTGTTCTTCCATTATGGTCCCTTTTGAAAGGCCAAATCCATCACATTGCCCCAAAAAGGAAAACCCTCCTTGATAGGAAAACGCACCAATTTCAACAAAAAAAAGAAATGATCTTTCATAAACGATTTATATGGTGATTCCCAATATGGTAAACGCTTTTCAATAAACGAAAATCCATAATTTTGACACGCGGCAACCAAACTCATATCGCTGGGGAGATAATAGTTGATTTTTGGCCGCAAAACCGGGTGTTCCCCAAACACCCTGAAATGAAGACAGTTCACATTCGGAGTTGCCAAAAAGAACAAGCGGCCGCCTGGCTTAAGCGCCGTAAAAGCTTTTTTGATATATAAAAATGGAGTATCAATTAGCTGTATCGTGCCTCGAAAAACAATCACATCAAAGAAGCCTGCCGTGTTTAGCAAGTCTTTATCAAATTTTATGTCATTTTTTCTAGCTTCTTGAGAAGCGTAATCGCTAATTTCCATGCCATAACAACCACCTTCCCAATTTAACGCCTTTATGAATTCTCCAGTAGAACACCCAACATCAAGCAGATTGCCACTTGAAATGTGTTTTTTAATGAACTCCGCTTCTTGTTGAAAACTTGCCTGTCTTTTGAAATCGCGGCCATGTCGGTTTTTAAAATATTCCTCATTAAAGTGCCCAATACTCATTCAATCTCCAAATAGTCGAGAATTCTTTTGCTGCTATTCCCTTCGAATAGATATTTCTTTCTAGCCTCCGAAAAAGAAGAAGTCAGGTCCCTTGAAACCAGCGCTTCAACAGCATTGGCAAATTCTTCCCTAGACACATCTGGCCTTAAATTTTGACAGAACTCTTGTTCATATAAGAAGCTATAACCCAACCTGTGTTTTCCCATATCTATCCCATAACGAACTCGCGGCTTAACATCAAAATTGATAACAGGGGTGTTCAACATCGCACATTCTTTTATCGCTGTCGAATCAAAATTTATTACAAAATCTGATATGTGGATGAGTTCCATCGTATCGTGCGGATACCAAGAATAATCCATATAAAAATAGTCTCCCATATGTGTGCGATTGGATATTGGGTCCTTTCCTCTCGTTTTTACAATAATTTTATATCCGGCACTTCTTACAAAATCATATATCCTTCCCATATCTATCTTGTGCAGATCTCTCGTGCGAGGAAAGACAACAAGAAAAAACTTTTCATGCGGAAGTTCATATTTCTCAAGCAGCTTTTCCTTATCCCATTCGCCATAATCATATTTTGGCGAACCCAAATATAAGTTCTTCTCTGAAATTTTCTCGTAGTGGTTCGCAACGTATTCACTTGGAAAAATTATATGATCAACTTTGTTGATATATCGCGCGTAGTTTTTTCCGTTAAAATCATCCATGTAGGTTGTGGAAATTTTTTTATTTCTCATATGTTGAACCAAATCAATACCCACACCTTCGGATAAAAAGATTGGACCATCGCGATTTGAAACCGGAGAAAGATCAATTGAACGAAGATCGAACATATCAAATCCATATTGGTTAGATAAGCTGTGTAGTGTTTGTAAATTTTTGCAAGGGCAGTTATATTTATCACTTCTACCAACGAATATATTTGATACCACTCCTCTGCGATTGCCTTCAATAACGAGAGGTATATAATATCTCAGAAAGGTCATTTCGGACAATATGAAATTCATTGACGCTTTTTGCCCCCCACCAACATGTAAAGTTGAGGAGGGCCCTCTTGGATCAGAGCGGCCCATTATGTCACCCCCTCCATAAAGCAAAAATCAAATTCCGCACCCTTCAGAAACCCCCTAAGTTCATCTACTTTTTGCAAATTCAAATAATTCTTATCCCATTCACATGCATGATAAACAACGCCGGTTTTTTCAAAAAACCTCAGAGGTTTCCACGGAGGGTTGACATTATAATAATTTACATTCATGAACGATTTGTCCTCTCCACAATACACCGCGGTGGCATAGTCATCAGGAGAAAGCGCCAAAATCTTCATGCCCACATCTCGGGCTGCCCGTATAGCAGCTGCGGACATTCTCCAAGCTGGAGGTCTAAATATTGGCTTAAACACTTCTGACAATCCTGCTTTTTCGACTATGTCAAACATCAAATTAAATTTATTAATCGCTTCAGCCATGGAGAGATGTTGAAACTCATCGTTATTGCTTTTTCCAGGTATGCCGTGATAATAGCCGTGATAACCAATCTCAAAATTCTCACTTGGCAGCATTTTCAAATATTGACAAAAATCCGGATGCTCTTCGATCGAAAGTGGTCCTTTTGTGCTGGTATACTCCATTGTTCTCCAATATGCAATCGGCACAAAGAGAGTAAACTTGGCCAATGGAAAATCATCAATTATCTTATAACAGTTATCGATAACTTTTACTGATGAAAGAGGGTGGGGAGACACATCGTCTATGCTTATGTTTACTTTATACGGCATTTTATTATCCAACCTGTTGTATTATGTCATAATATTTCGAAACGACTTCAATATTGGTTCTTTTATATCTCAACACTTCATTCTTGTATGTACTATAATCATCTACCACCTTCTTGATTGAAGATATTAGCTCATCGAAAGTAGAGTATTCCAAACCATATTTCTTGCAATAATTAACAATGCTTCCACCAGAGCTTCTATAAACCACCGGCAAACCACAGGCCAGGGCCTCTAATACATGGTTGGCGCCAGCTTCGTCTTCAGAAGCTGTTAGGTATATGTCAAATTTAGGCAAACCATAAGACAGCTGTGCCACGTCGACTGGCGGGTGGTAATTTACGAACATCACTCCCGGGGGAACCTGTCCCATATAATAGAATTCATATTCCCCTGTTTCTCGACAATAAACATCAAATTGTTCATAAAGATCAAAGCCCTTTTTGGGATTTGTAGACCAGTGATGTGTAATGATCTTGGGTTTTTTACTGATGTCTGTCTTTCCCCCTCTGTGGTTGTAAAAGTCCTCCTGTGGTGCGTTGTGTATTACACTGCAATTTTTTCCTTCAAATTGAATCTTTTCTTTTGCCCACTCACTAGGAAATATAAAGAAATCCGATTTATCTAAACAAAATTTTACATATTCTGTAAGTTCTGGTTTGCCATGAGTGCCAACGTCACCAACTCTCTGAATAATTTTTATGGAATTGCGCTTCTTGTACTGCAATAGATGGTGGTAATTTTCCCCATAATCATTGGGCCTAGGATCAATACAAAAAATTACATCAATGCCTCTCTCAAGGCGATAAACAACACTGTGGCCAAAATGAGTTAGATGATCAACCAGCTTGTTTACTGTTTTCGCGCCGCCGCCCCATGGGCCTGTTTTCGGTTTTCTATTTATGTAAATTTTCACTAAAAAAAGCCTCGGAGTGGGAACCTTTGTCATCAACGAAAATATCCGCATTTGGTTTTCCCATAAAAAGTTGATGATATTTAGCGCCCCAAGAATCTAATTGATTTTTTGTGAATTCATATAGGGCATAAGCCCTCATCTGATCATTGTTTGACCTTCCCATGCCTCGCGCAGTAAGATAATATACCGTTTCTCCTCGATCATATAGGGAATTTATATATTTTATCCTATCTTCATAGGGCCGAGACGATTCATATTCTCCATAAGTGTTTGTGCATATGGTACCATCTACATCAAATGCATATACCACATCAATTACCAATCCAATTATTGAAATCCCTAAGAAAGCCCGCCACAGAAACATCTGTCTTGGGGTGTTTGGTCATTTGCTCAATAATCGAATAACTGCAAGTTACGATATCGCAACCATTTTCCCAGGCTCCCGAAACATCGCCCTGTGATCTAATGCTGCCGGCGATAATCTCACAATCAAGTCCGTTTGTATCAATAAAACCCCTTGTTCTTCGCAAAACCTCCGGAGGGTTGCCGGAAAAATCTCTGAGGCGGCTGTAGAAAAGAGAAACATACTTCGAACCACTAAGGGCCGCTAACTGCAGTTGTTGTTCTGTAAAACAACAAGTACAGTTAACATTGATCCCCTCGCTCGACAGTTGTTTGATCACTGTCAATTCCTCAAATCCTACTGGGATTTTGATGTGTAGTAAATCTGGGTCGATTGCCTGCGACAAGGCTCGATGCAACTCTCTCGCTTGAATCAGCATATCTTCTGGCTTAGAGGCAAAAACCTCCACACTCAATGAAAGCCTGCTGTCTTGGCAAAAGCTAGCCAATTGTTCTATTAGGGCATCAAAATTCTGCTTTGGTTCTTTTGATATCAAGCTAGGATTAGTAGTTACCCCCCGTATCACTCCCAGTGAATTGATTTTTTTAATATGATCTAAATTTGCTGTATCAATAAACAGTTTTCTCATCTCTTATCCTCCATATGAATATAATGCTTTCCATCTTCAACGATGTTCGAATCAGAATCATCGTCCTTGTTTGACCATTCTATAATAATGGTATCTTTTAGAGCCATCCTCATGTGCATCAAGCCGGGCTTGATGTGTATAGTCTCCCCCTCCTCCATTATGACCGAAGTGTTCTTCGCCCTACCGATCCTAAAACCCACTTTAAGCCTGCCAGAGAGAATATAATAATATTCATCTTTTCTTACATGGTATTCCAAACTACTCTGGCTTCCCTTTTCCATGAAGATCTTTTTCAAAGTGAAGTTGTCATCTGCATAAACTGATGTTATATGCCCCCAATACTTGTCTTTATGGGAAACATGGGACCAAACTTCTGGAACCTCTTTTATTCCAAATTCGTCATCATTGTCCATAATACTTATTCTCCCCGTGCTTTCTTTTGTAGTGCTTTTCAAACAACACTCGATGTTCTTCCTCTAGTTTCAATTCACTATTGATAGTGTATGATAATGTGGCCAATTCTGCAACTTCCTCCAGTACAATTGCGTTTTCTAAAGCGGTCGCCCCTGTCTTGCCAAAAGCCAACACACCATGTTTTGGGAGAAGAACTGCACCTTTCTCCAAAGGGGACTGCTTATTCCCAATAAAGTATTGTACCACAGATTTGCCTATGTTTTTCTCATAATTTTCTTTTATTTCATAATCTTTCAGATTTACCATCACTGGGATCGGGCCTGAAAAGTAATCAGCATGGGTAGTGCCGATGCAGGGTATGCTTTTTTCAGCCTGGGCCCATGCCGTTGCATATTTAGAATGAGTGTGGATTATGGACTTGATCTCTCCGAACCCTCTATACAGCTCCAAATGAATATCGGTATCAACAGATGGCTTCTTGCCTTCTAAGTGTTCTCCTGTTTCCACATCGACGACGGCTATATCTTCTGGAGACAATATGTTGAATGGTACCCCCGAAGGTTTTATCAACATCTTGTGCCCCTCTCTCAGAGAGACGTTGCCCCAAGTCAATTTCACTAGCCCGCAGCTTTTTATTTCTTTATTTAGACGAACACATTCTGCTTTTGACATTCTATAAAGTCCTCCACCCTCACTCGATGTTCTATATCGCAGGAAACATAATAGGAAGCCCACAAATTGGCAAAGTCAGCATCCCCAGAGGAAGCTATCAAGGCTGCATAGTATGCATCGCCGGCACCCATGGTGCTGATCATCTCGGTTTTAAAGGCATCGTGTTCGCTGCAACCTTCTTTGTAATATACGCGCGACCCTTTATCCCCATTGGTTACAAATATCCGTGAAGTTCCCAATCTGTCCAGGACCGAGGATGACCATGGTGTGTAATACGAGTGTGCTTCGCTCTTATTCATGACAAAGTTATTGAAACCACGATAAGAATCAAAATTGTTTTTTTTCGAAGAAACTTGAGAAGCGATATATGTATCAAAAGTCGAATCTCTTATTGTTGAAATAATCGCTTCGTCGATTAAGTGACAGCGATAATCAGAAACAGCAATTACATCATATGAGCTATTCAGTGTGAATTCTTTCTCCTTGCTGGGGTCCTTGTTAATATCGTTTATTTGCAAGTATTTATATTTCGAATCACCTCGATCTATCCAAAACCTACTCTTTATGTTGTCCTTCTTTTGTCTTAGGTTTGTTAGTTTTAGCTTATACCTTTCTTCAAACGTACTTCTCAATATTTCAGAATTTATCGATGTAACAAAATCAACATGATCTGAAAAGAACGACAGGTGTTTTGCAACGTTTGCAGCACCTCCGAATATGATCGACTCTTCTCGAAATTGTGTCTTTATCGTTGGTGATTCTAAAGATAAACCAATTGCTTCTAGGTATACGTGTTTATCAATAATCGTATCACCTACTAAAAGAATCTTTCTATTTTTAAATGATTCTAGTTTCTCTAGCATGAATTAAGATCTTTGATTTTTCGCAGCGTGTTTGTCGTGGAATAGTTTCCAACTATTGGATATATTTTTATATCGATGCTCTCTTCAATGTTGTCTCTCTTCCGAACTTCATCAGCAGTCCATTCGCCACCTTTCACCACACAAGAAGGGGAAATCTTCGAATACAAGCTCCGAAGGTCGTTCTCTGAATTGAATACCAGCACTTCATCTACAAAACTCAATGCTTCTAGTAATCTTTTTCTATCTTCCTCTGAATTGATGGGTCTGCTTTCACCTTTTATAGATCTGACTCTCTCGTCAGAATCAATTGCAACAACCAGGTTGTCTCCTTGAGATTTCGCAAACTTGAGAAGCTCTATGTGGCCTTTGTGTAATATATCAAAAACCCCATTCGCCAAAACGATTCCGCTATAGTTGTCGATTTTGCCAACCCTCTTAACGTGACGACCTTCGCCCCACGATTCGTTCACCCAGTTGAGGACTATCTCCTGCGTTTCTGTTTCCGAAGACACCCAAGCACCCAAACACAAAACGTTTGAATCGTTGTGTTCTCTCGATTTTCTCGCAGTCATAAGGTTGTGTGCCAATACGGCTCGAACCCCCTTGAACCTATTTGCAACAATGCTCATTCCAACGCCAGTGCCACATATAAGAATACCTCGCGGAGCTTCCTCGTTGGATACAATTATAGAAAGTTGTTCAGAATAATCAACATAATCTACACTAACGGCGCTCTCGTGTGGGCCTAAATCAATACAAAAAAATCCCTCCCTAGTTAATAAACTTTTGATAAAAGCTTTTCTTTCAATTCCATTATGATCCGCAGCTAATATAATAATTTTTTCATGACTCATGTTATAACTCCAAGTGTTTTCTTATATTATTAATAATTTCATTGCAGTCGTGATTGGCTGCGTCCTTTTTGCAATCGAGGCACTCTATCTTTAAGCCACAAGGGCCGTGAGTGGCTATGCTAATATTAATATTGTCTGGATAAGCAACCATATCATATCCCTGATATCCTGTTAGTACTATTACTGATTTTGTGCCTACGGCGTTCGCAGCATGGCTCAGGCCGCCCTCCGTACTAACAAAAAGCCTTGCTGAACGAATGACCAATGCTGCCTGTCTAAAAGAAACTTTTCCCACCAAAGAATGGACACCCCTCAACGCTGGTGTGCCGGGTGCTCCGACTTGCACAAAATCCACCTCACCGCTTAGAGAATCTACTACTTTTTGCCATTTTTCAAAAGGGTATTTTCTATTTGGTGTATAATCTTGTTTGGAGTTGGGCTCTATGACCACATAGCCCTTTGTCAATTCTTGAATTATGTTTTTAGACTCTTCTTCCTCTTGATCGGAGAAGTATAGCTCACACTTCAATTCTGGGTCGTCGATTCCATAATATTCAGTAATCTGACTGATTATGTGTTTGTCATATCTTTGATATGCCTTTGTGGGAGTATCTTTTTTACAATAACTGGTTTCATGAAGGCTCAAGGGAAGAGCAAAAGTTCTTTTTCCTTTGTCTCGTCGCTCATTATAAATATATGGATTATTATCAAATATGGGGCTTGTGAAAATCCTGGTTATGTTGCCATCGCGTATCTCACAGGGTAAAATTTTTGTATCATTATCTAGCTTTTTATGCGATATTTCCCTCATAACTGCTGTCCAAGTCAAGTAACCACCTAATCCCATGGCGTGGGCCCCCTTAAAGTTCTCCAAAAACTATGGCTTGGTGGTTGGGATTTCCGCTGGCGGCGTTGCCGACGCGATAAATCTTAAATCTTCCAACCTGCTTGCACAAAGCTTGAATATCTTCATAACAACCAAACCTCTCATCAAAATCGTCAAATACCCAAATCGGATTATCCGATTGAAGGTGTTTCAGGTTATTTACATCTTGCAAAACAGCACCTTTTTCATGCGATGCATCAATATAAAATAAATCAATACCCCCTACTATGAATTTTTCTGATTCTATCTGAGTAACCAGATCTTTGCTAGTCCCCAGGCAGAACGTTGTCTGATCTTGGTATCTATTCGCATATTCTTTATTTTTCTTATCAACTATGTCGCAACTCCAGACATGGCCGCCATTTTCAGAAGCATATTCAGCAAAAGAATAAAACTGCAAACCTTCGGCTGTGCCCACTTCAATAATGTTTTTAGCACCGAAGGCCTTTGCCACCAAAGTAAGATAATATGGCCGACGCCATAATTGGCTCAAACATTTCTTCGTCTGTTCTCGCGTAAGGCCGTGTGTTTTTGCTTTATTTAGTTGAACTCGAAAACTGATATCTTTCCAAATGTGAAGATAATCGTCATCCATCTCAAAAGCATCGATATTTCCAGCTTTTTCGCAAAGAGTTGTGGTTACGTCATCATCTAAAAGCCATTTTTTTTGTTCTTCCCAAACCATGTTATTCGATCAACGTGCTCAAAAATTGATAATACCTTTCTGCGACGGTTTCCATATTATAATCGATATCCCATTCATTTTTTACTTTCCTAGAAAAATCCATTTCTGGTGGTTCATATAAACGCACAGGTTCAAAATCCCATTCATCCTCTCCGACTACGACTGCCTCGGGCCCAGCAATCTCCTTCGTGCCCCCGGCAAAAGAACAAATGATTTTGCACCCACATGCCCTAGCATCCACAACAACATTCGGACAATGATCGAGCCAAGCTAAGTGCAGGCAATATTTTGAAGACTTATAAAGAGAATATAGGTGTTCTTGACTTACTTCACCAATATAAAATATTCTTGGATGATTTACGCGCGCAGGAGCAATGCCGGCGATAACCAAGCACGCTGTCTCGGGAGAGTGCTCCAAAAAATACCTAATGTTCTCATCCAACCTCTTGTGCGGTCTCCAGAAAGAGGCGCAGCACCACATTTCTAAAAACTTGTCTGGAAGCTGTATGGGGTCGACCCCTTCAATCTCCTCAATATCGGCGCCATTGTGAATTATAGCATAATTGTCGTGAGGTCCAAAAAAATCAAATATCAAGTCTCTATTAAAGTTAGATTGAAAAATAACCCCAGACGATTTCTCGTAGGTCTTTCTAATGTTATAATTTTGAACTTTATAATTTTGGCTAGTGTTAAAGTATATGCCATCCAACCTCTGCACTAGGGGGGCGGGGTGTCGTTCTTTGTTGGATTCGATAAATGCCAAAACGACGTCGGCGGCCAAATTTGAATCAAAAGTGTGGCCGGCCCTTTGCACATATTTAATCAATTTACGACCAAATGAATTGGGTCCAGAATTGCTGTCGGTATTTACATTCTCTAGATGTATGTTCATTCTCGTTTCGCTTCTTCTTTGGTGGTCTTTCCATAAACAACCTTCAATGCCCAAAAGGCCGGCTTTGTGAAATCATTTTTCATATCTGATATCAGAGCTTTTCGTAACAAATCTCTATATTCATCCGGATGGGTCTTTCTTTTATCCCCCAAGCCATCAAGATAGATAGGTTTCGTAATATAGTCAAAATGCAACTTGTTTGAAGCCTCTCCACAAATCTTATAGAGTTCAACCGAACAAAAATCTTCAAACAATCCAATTATTCTTTCTAGCGCAAAGGCGCCATACTGCCTATACCCATGCATAAGATATAAATCAAGTGCTGCTGGGCCCGGAAATAGATGAACCTGCACGCAGGGCTTTTTATTTTTCAATATAAAGCTCTTTATTTGTTTAAGAGTTTCGAAATCGTTCTTTATGTGCTCCAGCGCCGACTGAGACATGAAAAAGTTTGTTTTTTCTGAGAACGTGGAGTCCAAACTATCTATATCTTCGTCAATGTTCATCTGCCTGAAGCCTATATCCACACCTTCTTCTGCGCCCCATTCTATGACGTTTGCCCACTCCTGAGATGAGAATAAATCTATCCCTTCATATGAAGATATCAATTCGCTAGACCAGTGATGTATCCTTTTACAATATCCCCCCTTGCCACAACCAATGTCTGTAACGTTGATTTCGCCAAGGAAATCTTTCACCCCCTGCCAATCGATACCCATCCAAAACATATCTCCCAGCGCTCGGCTCGGAGAGGGTTCGCCGCTAGTTTTTTCCCAAAAATCGTTAAATATTTCTTCTTCTAGAATAAAATTCTTAGATTTTGTTGGTGAGGGGATGTTATTGCTGACATGATTTAATAACAAATATAAAGTTTTTTCCGACTCCGATAGGTTTAGTACGTCCCCATTAATAAAATGAAGAGAAGTAGAATTATCACCACCTTCCTGAATTTCATATTTTTGAATTAGGTGTTTGTATCTTTGATATAGGTCATTCACCAAACTTTCTCCTTCCTCTCATACGGTCTTTTTTTTCTAATTCTCTGAGCCAAAGCAAATTGTTCTTGTGCTTTGTTTTTATCTATGTTGAGGGGGTTGCCCTTATTATAAACATGAAGAATCTCTGGGATATATCTTGATCTATCTCCTGCTAATTCCAAAAGAGGTAACATGATTGCCTGATCATAAGTCATTTTATAATAATTACCATCTTCATCCTTCAGATCGTCGTGATTCAGATGCATCCACAAGCCATATTTGAATGTTCTCAAGTGTGACGCTCTCCACCGATCTTGTCTAAATCCGTTATTGTTTATCACTTCTGCAGAGTATTCAGACGGCTCCACGCCTCGCGTTCCCATTGGGTGATACACATAGCTCCCATATGTTAGGAGACACTCTTCGTCCATGTAGGCCTCTGACAGCCGGCTGAGCGCCCTATAAGACGCTAGCCAATCATCCCCATCCAAAAGAATTACCACGTCGTTATCGTGACATTCTGTGCGTTCTAGGGCATATGCAATATTTCCTAAAGCATATCTCTTTTCATCGTTCTTGATCAGTCGAAATCTTGTGTCATTTCCAATACTTTTTTTGGCGGTCTCGAAGCCGGTGTCTGTTGAGACATCGTCGATCATGGTGCAAATAAAGTTTCGATGTTGCTGCCTCTTCAGGCTCTCAACACACTTACCAACCCATTTCTCAGCATTATAAAAAGGTACGATAACCTGATATCTTATATCGGCATCATTATTTGTTTCTGGGAGCCCTAGATGTTTTGCCGCGATAACCTCTAGCGTGTTCCAGAAGATCGTCGTTCTGGAGCGGAGATGTTTCATGACCCTCTCTTTATCGACAAACCATAATTCGTTTCTGTGCTGTACGTTGTGATTCAAAGTCAGTTCACAATCAAGCAGTTTTGCCTCGATAACCATTCTTGGACAAGTATCGCCCGCTTTTGGAAGAAAGATCAAACCCTTTGATTCAGCCAGCTTCTTCAAGAAAGCTTTGTGTTCAAGGCCCCAGAGCAATTCATATTCTAAATTGTTTTCTTTGGCGTATTCCACAGCATCCTGAACTCCCTTGATCCAGGATTGTGAATTCATGATAATCCATTTATCATTTTTGTTTGTAGTGTCTAAGCTATCTATGTAATCTAGCGTGTCACTTGAAAACACCGAATTTAGCACACGATTGCCATTCTTTAAAAATGGAAACAGTTTTTGATATTTCTGTTTTTGTTGATCAGACATCCACCAAGTTGCAACAGAAGAGTTCAAGAACATTGAAACTATCTTTCCTTGCCGCGAAGTGTGGCAATTGCAGCTTCCTTCAGCGTCTATGTGTTTTCCCGGAGATCGATACTTACAATATTTATAATCATACTCCAAAACTGAATATTTCAAATTTTTGATTGCATACAACAAGCAATTTTCCGAGAGGTTGGAAAAGTTCCCAAAAATCCAAAAAGAGTTTTTGTATTTTTCCATCGTTTTTGGATTTAGTGAATTTGAGTGAATTTTTCGTATAGGAAACAATGAAGACCGATATAGAGCCTCTGTTGTTAGCTCTGCACCGCCCTTATATTGTTCTACAAAAAAATCCGCTACAAATAAAATCATGCCTGACTAAAACAATTCTTGAAACAGTTCATCAACCTCTTTATCGGATGTGGTCTCTGTATATTCTTCAAAAACTTGATAAAATTTATTATAAACCTTGTCTTCTGTAAATTCTTTACGAATCCACTTATTTAGCTTCTTTGCCTGGCCTTTAAACCGGTTATAGTCTTTATATACTTCGCGAATTCGTTTCTTGTAAGAGGCCTCTTCGGCATAACACCACATTGACTCTTTTTGTAAAACACCATCCCAGACGGCCTCTTTTTGGATTGGTTGTAGGGTATAACTAACCTTTGCAAAATGTGCCTTCAATTTCTCTTTTTTTGTTTTTTTATCTTTTACAGGAGCATACAAAAAGTCAGTATGCCCACTCCAATCAGGAGCGATAATAGGAAGCTCATTGTAAGCAGCTTCAAAAATAGGTAAGCCAAATCCTTCTCCATGTGTCAAACTTGCCAATGCTTTGATTTTTGGATGTTGATAAAGTGCTGCCATTTCTTCATCCGTCATCGACCCATGAAGAAGGTATACCTTACATTTTCTATCCTTTTCTTGTTCTATCAGCCTTTGCAAAGCTTTGATTGTTATTTCTCGATCTTGTCGAGAATTGCATCTTACATTTAATTTTGCCACCAGACCAACTTCTTGGTCTCTAAATTCTTGCACAAACCACCTAATTGTATTTTGAATATTCTTCCTAGGTGAAATCTGGGCAACAGTTAAAAAATTAAAGTCATATTCTAAATCCAATTCGATATCAGCCGGCACAAAATCTTTAACTGGGTAATGCACCACTTCAATTGGCGTTGTACAATGAAAGTTTTCAATTATTTCACCAGTTTCTCCATTTTGAGCTTGATAAGAGGTGTTTTCATATACCTGCTTTGAATGATTTGAAACTGTAACGATTTTATCCATTAACATGGATTTTTCTATCCATTGTGGGGCAACTTTCGTAACTTCAATGCCGGCCGTAACGCCAATGTTGATTGGTGCCATTTTTTCCCATTCATTTGGAATAGTGACTTGAGCCGAAATATCAAATCCTCCAGGCACATCGGCGTATTTTGCTGCCTTATCAATTTTTGAATCTATCCACCGCCTTTCCTCATCATCTTCCCAAAGCCAACCAGTTTGGCCCCAGCTTGTGTTGATTATGTGAATATCTAATTTATCTTCATGTTTTCTCAAAGCTCTAAGTAAAAACCTAGTATGTTCACCATACCCCGAGCGACTTAGGGCGGGGCCCCTAACGATAATTTTTTTCATTGTATTTCCACCAATTCCCAAGCTTGATAATTCTTTCTAGTTTCCCAAGAGCCGTGCCTCTCATATATATCATCCATGGTCTCTACCCACTTCTTTTGAAACTTTTCAAAATTGTAATTCATCAAAACATGCTGCAGGCCTCTTTCTCCTAGTTGATCTCTTTCTTCCTTTGTCATATTAAAAACCTCCAACATTGCATTCACTACATCATCGCCGTTCAGTCGATCTTCGCGAATCCAGGGAATTTCCTGAGAGCCGATTATTGCTTTTGAAGAAGGTTCCAACCCAATACCAAACCATTCCTCTCCATTTGTCACCTGTTCTTGCAGGCCACCAGTCATATTGACTATAATGGGGGTTTGACACGCTAACGATTCTAAAGTTGATAGACCAAACCCTTCAGCATCAGATATGTTGATAGTACAATCGGCAACATTATACATCATTGCCAAATGGCTGGAGGGGTATTTTTGAGTTGACAATAAAACCTGCCCCTTGTTCAAGCCTAATTCTAAAACAATCGCTTCTAAATCTTGACCATTCGGGTCTTTAGGATCCGTATGTAGGATCAAGCAAGCTTTGTCGTGTCCCACCTTGTCCAAAAATTCTTTAAACCAAAAAATCAAACTTCCGGATTGTTTTCTCCTGGCGTTTCGATTATTCCACAAAAATACAAACTTATCTTTGCATTCACTTCCTAGTGATTGAATTTTTGAATTCATAACTTCCATATCGGGAAATTTTTTAAACACGGTCGGGTCAATTGCGTGTGGAATATAGTTTCTTTCAACTTCTGGGGCAACGTTAGCTACAACATCATCCGTAACTTTTGAAATTGTGCAAATGACATCGTTTGATACATACCATTTTCTATTATACGTTGGAAATGGGTAGTTGTCCCAGACATGATAATAAACCATTGGCATTAGTGGTCTAACCTCGTGCTCAATTTGCCACAACCAACCCCAAAAACGAGGATCTGTCATAAACCACAATATATCCGGCTTTTCATGCCTTATAATAGAGCGCACCAAATCTTGATTTCCATACCCTTCCACTGGATAGATGACCCAATCGTCGCCCCACTCTTCTGTTCTTGTAGGGTTGTTGTTATCATGACGAATGGCGCCGGCGAGACTAATAAATTGATATCTGCCAGTTTCCAACAGCGCTTCAATAATGTATTTTGTTTGAGTACCGACACCAGATGGTGCCAAGGGGTGATCCGATATAGTTAGAATTTTTCTTTTTTTCATGGACAATTCTCCGTTTTATAAAATTCGCACTTAGCGCAGGCAAGACGATTCTTGATAAACCTCTTTTTAGAGATATTGTATACTGCTTTCAATAATAAGTTAAGTGCATTTTGTGTTTTTCTTGAACCACTGGTTACGCGAAACAACTCGACGTTATCTTTTTTTGCTGTGCGTTTCAAAAGAGCGAAGTGCGTTTCAATATTTTTTGGATCAATTTTGTGTTTCTTCGCAAAATAGTGCTTATATAACGTAAGTTGATATGTAACCATCGGATCTGACCTCTTGCGAGAATCCCAACCCCACGAACAAGATTTCCAATCGATGATATGATATTTGTCATCTGGCGTCTTGATTACGAGATCTACAAATCCTTTAAATTTATATCCATCAACTTCTTCGATTGGAACCATCAATTGTTCTTCTGTTGAAATAACCTCAAATTCCTCAAAATGTTCCTGAATTCCCGGCAAGATGGAAGGGAGAATGTTTTCTCCTTGTACAAGCATTTGATCGACAAGGTCTTGTTTCAAATCTACGTCTTTTAAGAGCAAGGTCTTTACTTCCTCCGCGAACTTATCAAGGAAGAAGGTGTAAATATTCCCATCGTCACCCTCAAGAAGGAGTTTTTCGCAGGAGTCATGAATTGCTCGTCCAAAAGCAGTGAATTCATTGCCGACAAATCCGTCAATTTTGTCGATGTAGGTTAATTTGTGATAAAACGGGCAGCGCTTCCAATTGCGAAGCTCTGAAAATGAAATGTGTGGCATGTTACCTCTTTTAGCCTTGTTCGTATTCCTGAAATACTAGAAATTCAATTTTTTGAAAAGTAGCGGGACTTGTTCTCTTAACAGATCCCATATCGCGTAAAAAATAATGTTGAAATGCCTTCGCAAAATATTCTCTGAGGGATGTTATGCTATAGGGCGACACAAACAACCCGATGGTCAAGAATGTAAGTTTATCATATCCAACAGTTTTGTAAAGAAATTTATCAAAATCTTCATTATATTCTAAATCATATGTATGTTCAATTGGGACAGCATATCCCTCCGACTTCATTATTTCATGAAACCTTCTTCTTTTTCCTAAGAATTCATCGACAACAGATCGATCGTCATATATGTATTCTCCCATCCTTTCTTCAATCAAGTGGGCTAGCTCATGAACAATATCATCAATCAAATCACCTTCATTAAACTGTTCATTTGTGGCATAAATGGCGCCATCTTTGTATACAGCGCTCATGTCTTTTTCTTTCAATTCATCAAATTGGCCGATATATATACTTTCCAGGCCATAAACCAAGTGTTCTGGCACTGTTTCTTTTACAGTGGCCAAGACGAGATCCAAATCAAAGCCGGCAGGCAGAGGATCTTTTATAAAAGTATAAATATTATTAATCAGTACTTTTTGTTTGGATTCTTTGAGGGAATTTTGGATATATTCATCCATCGGTCTCATCGCATTCACAATCGCCGCAATCTTCCTTATTGCATTTTTCCAGTTCTTCCTTATATGCTTTTTCGCCCTCGGTGACATCTTCCAGAGCTTGGTGGTATCCTCTAATCCAGTTCTCTTCAGCAACTGCCATAAGAAATTCCGGAAACTGCTCCGACAATGTAGCTACAATCATTTCAACGGTAATTTCCCCATCTTCAGGGTTGTGTTTGTCTCCAACATAATTGACAAGCCAGGTCTTAAGTTCATTATCTGGCTCTACTTTCTCAGCTAGCGTGGGATTTTCTCCTAAATTCATTTCTTATCCTCCAATTTATAATAATTTGGCTGCGAGAGATGCAACCTTTGATCGTTCGCCCTTTTGCAAGATGATATGGCCGGCCAAATCCTCATTCTTAAATTTTTCCACTGCATAGGTGAGGCCATTGGTCGTTTCGTTGATATATGTATTGTCAATCTGTTCGATATCACCAGTCAAAACAATCTTTGTGTTTTCCCCCACCCTTGTAAGTATAGTCTTTAATTCGTGAGTTGTTAAATTTTGTGCTTCATCAATCATAATAAAAGCGTTCGATATA
>NZER01000361.1 GCA_002690445.1 Candidatus Pacearchaeota archaeon | reverse complement strand
ATGAGATGCGTACTATTATGTCGGACCACGGCGGATTTAATGAAGTCCTTCAGCAGTTAAATGCATCAGGGTTATTACCGTCGGGAGAGAAAAGAACGTACGGAGGATATGGTCAGTAATGAAAGAGGGGTTACCTATGAAACGTCCTATTGTAGCTACATTGATTGGTAGTGTTGTTGCTGCTTCTCTTGCGGGTTTAGCAGTTTTTAGGATTCAATATCTAAAGGATACTAAAGAAGAACTAGACTCACTTCCCTATGGCGCTGAGAAACCTCTTACATGGAAACACTTTTTTAAGAATTACAATGGGCGTAGTTAGAGATTCCGCGTTAGAAAGCATTAATAAAATTAATGCCATACGTGCCTCAGAGTTTTTATTTTCCGCTGAAGGTCGTAAGTTAGTTGCTGATGCGTTACTCTGGTATCAAAAGCAACACCTTTTAGAAGATCGTCGAGATGAACAAATCTCTCAATTATTAGATAATATATTTGATGTCTGGCATGAGCGTAGATTTAAATTAGATGAGTATCGTTGATTCTATAGAGGATTTTTTAGGAATAGAGTCTCTTCGTTCGGGAGAGCTTTTTTCTAGATTTGCCCTTTTATCTAAAGCAGAGGAATGGTATTACGTTAGAACTCATCCCGCACCTCCGGGTGTAACTTCTGTGCAGGGTCCTCGTAAAGCTTGGCGATGGAATGCTTCTATGGCTCGTCAGGCTGGTGTATCTGAAGCTGATATAGCCTCACATACCAAAGACAAATCAGCACAGGCATTAGCGGAAGCTCGTCCATTTGCTGATGTAGTACGGGCAGAACGTACTCCTGTAGACAGTGATCCAGAAGATACCTTTGAGGATTGGGAGACATTTATTGCTACTCATAGGCGCGTTACCTCAGAGGAGGAGTCTCAGATAAGAGCACAGCAAAAAGCTGCTGGTCTTGGAGACGGAAAAGTTGGAGGGACAATATATCCTGAGCCAATTGCAAAGGTTAATAAAGAAGGAACTATAGTCAGTGCTACCACTATGGACGGACAACTTGTTCCTGTTGGTGATAGTCAAACTGAAGATGGAAGAATTCTTAGGAAGAACTGCAGATTTAATACATCTGTAGATGCTGAGAATCAATATCAGTATGAAAAAGCCAATCGTCCTATTTTTGATCGCAGCGGTAAAAATAAACTACAGACTATAAGTGTTAAGAGTCGTATTTATGCGGTTACAAAAGAAGGTAGAAAGGCTGAAAGACTTATTTCTCTTGCCGTTCATCTTTCGGATATCAGGGAAAGGGTGAAACAACATTTAGAGAATCCTGTAAATATGGGTCCTATGAGAGCTACTTCTGTTCAAGAGTCTGCTTTTGCTATAGCTCTCATAGATCATACTTTCAAACGTATCGGTAGTTCTGGTGGTGATAGTGTTATTACAACTGATGGTAGGGAGGGTCGTCCTCTTCGTATAGATAGACCAAAAAGACAAAAGGTAATAGATGATTATAAGAAGAGTAAGAAATTTTTAAAGGTCACTAATAATAGAATCTATACCAAATACACTAGCGGGGCTAATAAAGGTAAGCATAGAGATATAACTCCCTATAAAAGGATACCGTTAGCAACGTACGGTATTACAGACTGTTTGCCTAAACATGTCCAACAAGATGCTAAGGGGAATGTGTCTCTCGTATTTCCGGGTAAAGATGGAGTTATGAATAACTCTCCTATCACTGATCCGTTTTTAGCTAAAGAGCTTATTAGACGAAAGACGGAATTAGAGAAGAAAGGACCTAAGGGCGAGAAGACTTCTATAGTTGGTACGTCTGCTGGTACGGTTAGAGATTATTTAAAACATATATCGCCGACTATGACTCCGTTAACTCCTCATAAGTTTCGTGCATATCATGCAACTCGTTTAGCTAAGGATGTGATCAAATCTGTTGGTGATCCGCCAAAAATCAGTACACAAGAACTGAATGCGGAGGTAAAAAGATTAAATGCCACACAGGTGCGAAGAACTGGTAAAGGTTTTTCAGAAGAAGAGTTAAGAAATATTACCGAATCTTCGGTTAAGAAATTACAATTAGCGATGATTGTAGATCAGGTTGGCAATAAAGTGGCTCCGAATTTAGGTCATTCCGGTGCTGTATGTGTTGATGAGTACATCAGCGATGAGGTGTTTGAGGATTCGGGCTGGTCAAAGCACTTTAAGAAAGAACAAAATTATCATATGTCGAAAAATTTAATGGCTACAGTTCGCAAGCCTAAGAAACGAAAACGTAGAAAGAGGGCAAATAAGTAGACAAACGTACTTATCGTTTGCTATACTTTGGGTGTATATATATATGAGTTACGAGTTTAGAGCTACAGATGAAGAGATCATAGATATCGTTAGTCGGATTATATTGCCGCCTGCTCCTCCAGAAAGTCCTGAGAAGATCGCTAGGAATGATATTGGTGATCATGATTTATCTGATTGGGTTAAAGATTTAGAAGAATCAGCAGTAGTAGATGAGGCTGACTTGTGACTCTTCGTTTAAAAATCACTGACATCATTGAACATGCTCTTGCCAAGCAGCAGGGGGCAGGTGTAGCCGCGCCTAGTAAAGGTACTCCTGAGTATGGCGGCAAGGGAACTACTTGGGACTATTCTTCTTCTAATACTCCCCCACCGGATTCTCAAGTATTCACTACTCCCGTTCAGCGTAAGCAGTGGTGGCGTAGACAACCTGTTCAGGTAGGGATATCTCCTGCTACAACTACAGAAGCGGGTCAGAAGATTACGGTTCATTTCACTGAAAATGATCGTAAAGCCGCTGAACAGGCAAAAGCTGTCATAGCAGATGATTCATCTACGGATGAGCAAAGACAGCAAGCTCAGGAAACATTTGTTCAGCTTGCAGAAAAAGGTGAACAGTATCTAAAGGGTGTTCTACAGCAGGAAGGTTTTGATGGAGTTTCGGTCACGCGTAACTTCGGTATGTTCCAGAATGAGTATGAGCCTAGTTTATATGTATCAGGACATGTCCCTCCTGATAAATATGATGAATTTACGAATTTAATGGTATCTATTGCAGGAGATGACTTCGATCAGAAGCAGGTAATAATTCATACGGATGTTGTGGGAGATAAGTGGTTTGAGATAAAAGAGGATGGGGGTGTCGTATTTAATGAGGATGCTGAATCACTTCCTAAGTTCGGTGTTATAGATGAAAAGACAGGCGAATCGATTGAACCTGCAGTAACGCTTACTTTTTATAATGCGTTAGATGCTGCACAAATTAAGGTATTAGGGGAAAGAATTAACGAAATTAGTCATTATGGAATGGCATTTGCTGCACATCCTGACGGCAAAGGCATCGATATTTTAAACTTAACTATTTATCAGGATGACCATAAAGCATTTCTTAAACAATTAATGGAGGTATTTAAAGATGACAACGTGGCTAGATCTACAGGAGGATTTCAACGAATTGATCCGCACATTAAAAGAGCACGCACGTTTGGTAAACGAAAGGGACCAATCGGAAGATTCGGATCAAGATTCGACACCCACTCCGAAAAAGACTACGACGGAATCCAAGACTACCCCGGATGGCATTCCTATTGGAGTGATGTTTCTTCCGGGTCAGGAAAACAAGAAAAAGAAAAATTAATAGGAAGGAAACGACTTCCAGTTACAAAACTCGCTGATACGGTGAAGGTCGTCACTCCAGAGGGTAATGCTCCTGAGTACCTATATAGAGCTATGGCTAGACAGCAGTATGAGGATGCTCTGAAGACAGGATATCTTACTCGCTATCAAGGAGGTGCGAGAGTCACGCATGCTGGTGGTGATCCTACTGATTTACTGGCATATCTTGACGAGCCTAACGACTCACAGGTTCTGGTAGCTATTGAATATTCTGAGGATGATGAATGGTATCCCAAGCGGGGTGGGGATGTGATGGTTGCAGCTACCTTCAATCCAATACCTGTAGATAGGGTTTCTATAGTAGTTGAGGGTGACTCGAAAAAAGAGATAGTTGACAATTGGGACGCAATGGGTCGGGTCCCAAGTATTCCTGAAGAAAAGCTAGAGGGTTTTGATCCTGATAAACATCTAGCAAAGGATGATGGTAGTCCGTATGTACTTTACAGAGGCACACAAGCAGGTGTCGGTGGGGTGGAAAGTGGATCAGTTGAAACAGAAGCGCTTCCATTTGGAGAGGGAGTACTACATACAACTGAAGATGAGCAGCTTGCCAGTAAATTTGGTTCTGATGTAAAGAAATATTACGTTAAGGTAAAAAGAGATGCATATGGTGGGACAGGTGCAGAAATATTGGACATGGATTTATCTGTATCTGATTATCTAAAAAGTGGTGGTGATGAAAAGCTTGTAGAAGGCATGGTTCGAGATCTTACCAACAATCCTCAATTAAATTATAGCTTTGAGGACTTAGACAGTCTGTATGACTCTATTGGGGAGTTGTATTACGCTCATGCTACCGATGAATTTGGCTCTCTATCTGACACTAATAGCATGCTTCGACAATACGGAATAAAGATTATAAAAGCTACTGATCCTATGGAGGAAGTGGGAGTTTTAGATGACTCTGTTCTAGAGGAGATTGTTGAATCCCCTAGCAAAGAGATAAAGAAGGATGAAGACTTCGTTGATGACTATTTGACACCACTGTTAGGACCGATAGGGAAGTCTGATATTAAGAAATCTCTAGATTTTATCCTAGAGTTAGAAGACTTAGTTAAGCAAGTAACATCTTTTGATCCTCAAGCTCGATGGAGTGGTGGTTATGTTCCTCCAGAGAAACGCCACTATCATTCAGAAGGTACTCATATAGGACCGAATAAAGGTCGATTTTCTATTATTGGTGTTGAGGTAGATCAACGTGGTAACGCATTACCCCAACTATTTGACGTTGCTTCAGATCCATATAGAGAGAAGCAGATAGCATTTCTGGGATTAGAGGAACAGGTATCTGGAGCATCAGGTGAGTTTTTCAATCAGGCGGAATCCGAATTTTTAGATCCAAAGTTGAGAGAAGCATATTGGGATAGCCTCAAGGCTGCTTTTACAACTGGTCAGATAACAAAAGATAATGCACAGATAGTGTCAATAGCTAACCACTTTTTTCCTAAGTTTAAGCAGAAGTATTTATCAGGTGATCCCGACTATAAAAGTACCACCCATTTAATTAATACACTTTTGGGTCTACACACTCTTTCTGCTGGAAGCGGAAAAGTTAAGGTTCCGAATGGGGGTACGCAAAATCCAAATTTCCGACATGCGATGCATTATGTGTTAGAGGCTTTTGATTCTAATAGATGGCCTATGAATAATGGCGTCGTCATACCAGCGCACCATCTTCGAACTGTAGGAACCTTAGTTTGCCAACCTAAATTATTGTTTTTCGGTCCCGCTGGAGGTCCGAGAACCGTTAATAAAAGAGAGGATGCTCACCAAAATCCTGATGGTAGTGTCATGGGTATACCGGGACATACGACAATCGATTTGACTCGGACCTCTCGGCAAGTCGGTTGGCCTAAATTCGTAAAGATGTCTCCATTCGGAGATAAGAGTAATCCTTTCAATATTATGCCCGGTAGCTCAGGCGCTATGGCTCCTTTTCCGTATACTGCTATGTCTTCAAAATCTGTAGTGACAATAAATGGCTTTACCAAAGATCTAACTAATGCGAATCAGTATTTTAATGCCAGTATGACGGTAGTTCATGAGTCCGCTCATGGTGTTTGGTACTCCTTGCCTCCTTTTGCAAAAGTTATGAGTACGTTTCTATGGACTGAAGGGGTTCATAATAATTCAGGTTTTCCTTCTCAGTATGCTAAATCTAATCCTGAAGAGTTTTTTGCCGAATGTTATCTAGCATATTTTGCATTTACGGATAAATTTAGGGAAAGAAATCCTATGATGGCTGATTTACTGGATCAACTATTTAAGTCAAAGCCAAAAGATCATGAATTCGATGACACCGAAAGGTATTACGAAAAACAAATAGTTGATCGTGCGCCAGACCAAGACAAGATAAATGAGCCTATTTCACAAGAAGCTCTTACAAAGCGACCTCAGTTGACTGAAGAAGAACTAGCTGCGAAGCGCCAAAAACATAAAGATGCGCTAGATGAAGTCATGCGTATGGCTTGGGAACGGCTTGGAAGACCTCCAACCCGCGCAGACCTGACTCTTGATGAAATAAAGCACTATGAGGAACTTATGCGTGGTGGCGTCATAATGAAAAAGTCTAGGGGAGATATGAAAGAAATAGACCATCTAATCGATGTTGCGGGTGTCATAGGAAGATTTGATCCTAATGGAAAGAATGCAGAGCCTATTAAATTTATAGAAGAGAACAAAAAGAAAGGAATTAAGTGGATCAATCCAGATAACTTTATTCCTTTTACTGACGACGAGAAACCATATCCGGGTTATAACAAAGAAGAAAAGAAGGACGAAGTTAAGAAATCTCTAGATTTTATACTAGAGTTAGAAAATTTAATTAAACAAACTGGCGCTCCCGCTCCCGGTAAAGGTGATCCTGAATATGCTAATAAAGGAAAGACTTGGGATTATGTAAGTAGTCGTTCTTCTGTGCCTAAGAAGGCTCAGATGTTTACTACTCCGGGTGGTTCTCGTTGGTGGAAGATACAGTCTAGAGAGTTATCTTCTCCCAGTGGGTATAAACCTGCATCAGCTAGGTCAGCACCTTCCAAGCTCACCGATAGGTATAAAGCTATTCTTAATGACGCTGATCCTCGCATATT
>NZER01000360.1 GCA_002690445.1 Candidatus Pacearchaeota archaeon | reverse complement strand
TCTGCCTCACGGGCTGCTGCACGTAGATTGAAGTCTTTCAGCTCTTGAGCTTTCTTTTGCTTCTCTGCTGCTGCTTCAGCTCTACGCTCCTTCTTACCACCTTCGTGCTTTGCATGAGCCGCTGAGGCTACTGCAGTCACTGCTGTAACGATTGCCATTGCTGTCATAGGTTCACACATAGCATCTCCTTTATTCTTTAGTTGTTGGTTTCTTCTGGGCTTGCGCCTTCTTTGCTGGCTTCTTCTTAGTAGCCTCTGCCTTAGCTTGGCTAAGCTCAGCAAGTTTACCCTTAAGTATTGTTATCTCTAAAGCCATTGCTGTCTTGGCTTCTCTAAATTCTTTACGTTCCTGCATGAGTTCACGTACAGCTCTATCACAGGTCTCTATAGCTTCCTGCTTCTTGGTCTCTGCATCAGAGAGTCGTTTGTTAAGAGCAAGGTGCTCCCGTGAGAACCGCTTGAGCTTATGCATCATCTTCTTGCCTTGGCTACCATTGCCAAACTTGTCATCTGCAGGGTTAGCTCGTTGTTTCAGCACTGAGCCTCTCTTAGGTCCAGTCATAAGGTTTGTAGGTGCCTCACTCATTTCTTCCCCTTACGATAGGCTACAAGAGCCACTACGGGGATAACTACAGGTGAGAGTACTAAACCTAAGGCAAAGCATGCAATCTCTTCTAGAGCCTTGTAGCCATACTTGCCAAAGTTAACTAATTGCTTGAGTTTGCCATCTAGAAATCCTAAAGATGTATCCTTTAGGTGTTGGCTATAAGTCTTCGTCATGTATAATTCCTTCCTCTTGGAGTTTAAATGTGAGTTTACCTATCATATCTTCAGTCACACTGACATCATCTATGTAGTCATGTACATCCTTACGATGTCCATCAAAGGCCTGCTTCATGAGCACTAAGTCACCTCTTTGGTTGTAGTACAGCGTATGCAGGGTATTGAGAGCTATCTGTTGCTCCAACATGATACTTGCAGTTGCATGCTCAACATCTGTCAAGGTGCCATTAGCTCTCCGTCTAGCGAGCTTATGCGAGAATCCCTTTAGGTGCTCATGAATGTTACGCATAGCGTCCTCAAGTAGGTCCTCTAGTGTCTTACGTTTAGTCATAAGTGCTTCTTCCTCCTATAAGACGCCACTTTAGAGGTGCTGAAAGTTGTAACCTATTGGAGGAGCTGGAGGTATAGCCTATATTGGGGCTTAAAGTTCTGAAAGTTGCCGTACTTAGGTTATAACGATCTGAGGATGCAAGTATTAAGCACCTAGTTATATGCTATATAGGTAGAGATTGCAAGTCTTTATGACTTATGCACCCAATAAAGAGTCGTCTAATAGGAGGGAAGATATATCTAGAGATGAATACTAGAGATTAACTATAGATTAACTATAGGTGTACTCTAAGATTTACTAACGTATGTTAGAAGTACTTAGAGAGTTACTATAGTGTGACTATAAGAGTTATTATATATTAATTATTAATAGGTAATTAAAACTAAAGAAGAAACTATAGACTACTTAAGGATTGACTTAAAGAGTTACTAACGTATGTTAGAGACTTTAAGATACACCTTAAGTGAGTGTTCGATTTCCATGAGAGAGGAGACAGTAATGGGGAGAGCAAGAATAAGTCACTTACTATCAGCTCAAGAGAAGCATGACTTAAGGGTAGCTAAAGCTGCTGCTCAAAAAGCAAGAAACAAAGCTAAGTATGAAGCAGGTAAGATAGCAAGACAGAATGCTTACTATCTGGCCAGAAAAGAAGCTGAAGATAGAAAGATGCAAGATGAAATAGAACGCTCTAGAGGCGTTTAATGCGAGGTAGTGTAATGGTAACACTTGGGCCTCATAAGCCCAGACTCTCAGTTCAACTCTGAGCTTCGCATCCAAATGCAGTAACAGCGCCTGATTAAAAAGGGAATATGCATGCTGCAGACATATCGTAAGACCTATAGGAGCCCGTAAGGGAGGACCTAAAGGGTGATATGCTACCTCCCCTGTGGTTTTACTGCAGGGCGCTCCTAGGGTACGCTCTAGGATGCACAGGCTGGTGGAATCATCGGCGACAACCCTTAGCTCAAGGAGTAGAGCAGGCCGCTAGAGGCTAGTATGCATGTTGCAAATCATGTAGGGTTAAGAGTAAATCGTCTTGTTGCAACGAGGCTAGCTCTAAGGGGACTGTAGTGGTCCTATCAAAGTCCTTAGTAACTCAAACCATTTAATAGAGTCCTTTGCCAGATTATATACAGAGCAGGGAGATGCGGGTATGGATCCCCGTCTAAGGCATCATTTTATTATTAACCAAAAGGCTAAAGCCTTCACCATGAGTAGTGGATGTATCCATTACCACGTCATCGTAGCCTTGAAAGGAGATACTGATGTTATTATTAGATGCTGCTGCACCTGCTGTAGGTGCTGCCGAGACCGTCCATAACCGTAGAGGTTTAGACAAGATTGCAGTAAGTGCTACTGCCGGAACTACAAGCACAGTTATCATTCAAGGCTCACACGGCAAGGATGCTGCAGGAGTTGATCTTGGATGGATAGACCTTGTAACTCTTACAGATACATCTGGAGATTCTGTTGCATGGTTCCCTTTAATGCGAGCTAATGCTACAGCTGTAGGTTCTACCGTATCAGTTCACCTCTCAGGTAATTAACCATGAGTCTAACTGGAGGATTATCTGGAGGTTTATCTGGAGGGGTAGACGAAGGTGGATCTGGAGGCACCTCTGATAGTCACCTCTTCCAGCTATATGTGCAGACTGACAATGTAGGTACTTCAGCAGATAATCAATTCACCGTGCCACTCAGTGGGGCTTCTACCTATAACTTTGACTGGAAGACCTCTGATGGTCAATCAGGTACGCACACCGTCAGTACAGACCTCACTATAACATTCCCATCAGCTGGACAATACGTTGTCTACATAGGTGGTGTCAATAAGACATTTCCTAGAATAATGTTCAACAACGGGGGTGACAAGAGCAAACTCTTAGTTATAGCTAATTGGGGGAACATAGAGTGGGTAACATTCTTTGGCTCCTTCTTTGGGTGTGACGCGCTCACACAGGTAACTACAGGGCCTGTTATAAGTGACTCTGTACAGAACTTTGTAAATACCTTCAGAGAATGTACAAGCCTAAGCAGCTTAAACATGAATGCATTTGACTACATGCCAAACTTAAGTGGTATTGGAGCGATAGTTAAAGACTCTGCAATGACTGAGCTCATCATCGGTAATATGGACTTATCTAATGCTACAGCTGTTAATGAGTCCTTCATGGATATGCCTAATCTAGCAAGTATTACAAATGCTACCACTCCAGCTGCATCTTTAACCAATGTAGCTCAGCTCTGTAGGAACTCACCTAATCTGGACCTTGATGTCTCCCTGATGGATTGGACAGATGTTACGAATGCTAATAACATGATGGCAGGTTCAGCTTTCAGTAATCTCAATTATAATAAGTTACTCTTAGCTCTAGCAGATCATCCAGTCTTACAGAATGGTGTCACCTTACATGCAGGAACTGCTCAGTACAACTTAGGTGAGCCTGAAGCTTCCCGTAAGAGACTTATAGACGCCTTCGGATGGACTATAATTGATGGTGGCCGCATAGATGGTGGAGTGCCTTGAAGGAGTCTGCAATCACAATGTAGAAGTAGACGTACATCTAGCTGGTAACTAAGTTAGGAACACCCTCAGGTCCACTCTAAGGCACTTTAAGCTCTTAGGGTGGTCCTAGTACCTATTATGAATAATAATCCTTAAAACAGGGGGTATACATCCCTTGTAGACGATCTGAGGAGGTCTAATGAATACAATCAATCAGAACCAATATCTACCAGCTAAAGAACGCAAGGCATATCGTGAAGCTAACACCTTTATAGATGAAGCCTCAGGTTTTGCTATAAGGCCTGATTATGGTCAAGGGGTAGGTTGGATACTCGAAGCACCTAAAGTTGGCCAAAATGGGGAGCTGAAGCCCCTCTCAGGAGGTCGTAGGCGCTACTATGGTACTCTAGAGAAAGCTCAAGATAGGCTGAAGGAGATCGTAGCGTGATAGATAAGCATGAAGCTAACCTAGTGCATAAGCATATAGCTGAGCTAAAGGGGCAACTCTTAGAGAAGGATATAGAGATAGAACACCTTAAGCAGGCACTCGAAGAGGCTCTTAGTAGACCTATAGTAGAACTCATCAATCATAACGATAAGTTCTTACTTCCAGAAACCCCTTATAAGATTACATGTGGATTATGAATACAGAGCACTATATCAACATATTAGCTATTAAAGACTCACTTATAGAGAAGCTCCATGACCGTATAGGTGAGCTTGAGGCTAATCTGGCTGAGAGAGTGGCTTATGAGAAGGATCTTAAGAAACAAATAGAGCGCCTACAAGAGTACGAATGGCTGTATGACTCTTTGTCTGACTAAAGGAGTAACTCTCAGTTTTGACTAAAAAACTCTTTCCCCTATATCGATAGGCCCGCCCCTGAATGTCCCCCATAGGGGTGCCACAGAGTGGTTCATTATGACCTAGGGGGAGGGGGTCATGATGTAAACCCTTGTCAGTACTCATCTCAGATATAATACACATTATATTCTAGCTATAAATAGCCTATTATTGAGCCATATTGACTTATTTTTTCAATACTGATACTATTTTGCAGCACTGCTCAATAATTGATCAACAACCCCGCGCTTTTTTGGTGTGGGGTTTAAAGCGATATAGTAGCATACATGTATGTACTTGTAGGATACCTGTATGCCACTGTATGCTCCTCCTTCAGCTCCTCCTTCAGCTCCTTCTATAGATCCATACACCTTCAGCTCCTCCTTCAGCTACTCCACCAGCCACTACTAAAGATAGTACTTGTAATACATATCCAGTTGATATACTACATGCTCAACCATAAGGGTACAACCCAAGGAGCTACACCATGTCAAATTATAGTTCAGCCCTAAAGCGAATAAAAGCATGTACTACACATGAGGATATGAACAAGATGGCAGATGCTTTAGTACGCTTGCATAGTAACAATGTACTTACAGATAATGAGTACATGAGATTAGATGTTAAGTGGTGTAATCATATGATAGACCTAGGACTTGTTTGACACACTCAAAGCTCAACCATAGACTAAGCATTGAGACAACCACAAGCCTACCTATAGTCCACTCATCAAGACAACATAACCACTAACCTTTAGAGGATACATCATGACAATAACTAAAGATAACAACTGTGTATTAACTAGGCTGACAGGTGCTCAAGCTGACGCTATAATGGAGTATACTAACGATATATTCAACGAACATAAGTTACATTATGACTGCTACGACTTAGGGTTCAATCTATGGGATCTTAAAGTGTACCACACAGAGCAAGAGCATAGAGACACTATAGCTCAAATAGTATTGGACAATTAGAAATAAGATAGACAATAAGCAACATAACACAGCTAAACGAGCGGCTTCTAACAGCTCCCAACTATGAGGAAACACATCATGAACGATTTACAATCGATGACAAACATCCCAACACTTCCATTCAATGCAGACCAGCTCAAAGGCGTAGCTATCTATCGTAAGGTAAGACGCTCAGTTATCCATAGCGATATCGTGAAGGGGAGCAAGTAATGGGTGAGATATATGAAGGCTACTATGGTAGCGCACAAACACCATGTACAATCTTTGAGTATGCCAACTGGTATGTAGTAGAGGGCAGCGTCAATGTTAACCATGCTCCACCATGGAGTGGCTTAAGAGATGGTGTAAATGTTGAAACCATACAAGATGATGATTGTTTCACTTGGAGCGAGCCTATAGAATCATTAGAGCAACTTATAGAAGCAGTGGAGTATTAAGCATGAAAACTATAGAGAAGATAATAGCCCGTAGAGAAGAATTGCTAGGTGAGCCATGCTAGACTTAGAACCTAAATGGACTCCACCCTTCAGGGGACTCGTTACGATAAAGCATTCTGGAAATACCTACTGGGTATCACTGTATGATGGCGACTCATGGATACAAAGAGATAGCCTGAAAGTGATACAAGATATAGCTGAGCATAAAGGAATAGATATAGTAGAAGTAAGGAGGCAGCAATGCTAGAGTGCATAATCCTAATAACAATCCTATCTGCAGGTGCATACGCTTGTGATAAACTAGAAGATAACGAGGAGTAAGACATGGAAACTTTAAGCGAATACTTTAGAGACTCATCAAGCTATCTACGAGACACCAGCAAGGCACACTGGCTAGTCCTATACACACAGAATAGAGACTCTGATGTCCTGACACGTAGCAACTATGAGGTTATGTCTGAAGACTTGGGTGAGGGTGCTGAGTCTCTCAGTGCATCTCATTGGGCTTGCGGGTGGATTGAATATCTACTAGTAAACCCTGAAGACTCTGAAGCTGTGCGCAAGGCTGAGGACTGGGAGAGAGCACTAGCTGACTATCCTGTATGCGATGACTACAAGTTCTCTGAAGCTGAGCAGCAAGAGGCCGATGAGGTATGGGCTAATTGTTATGATGCATATGATCGCATTGATTACATTAGACAGTTTCGCAACCAATTTGAGTTTCATGATATGGATGATTTAATGTCTTGTGTACGTGGTGAATATTTTGCAGGATATGCTAGTGAGTTGATATGCTAGCAACAACCATGCCAATAACAAACAGGTCTATAGCAACACCATATGTCAATCTGACAGGGCCACTATAGACCTATATCATAATGACATACCTATACACACATCAAGACTACATCAAGAGACTATGAGGTCCCGCGATTAAACTAACAACTAAAGATATACTTGAGTATACTATAAGTAAAACTACAAGGGGGGTACCATGAGAGAGCTATACGACACAGCATTGAGCAACCTAATCAATGGTAACATAACAGACTACAAAAGCTCTATAGGTGGGCTTGATAGAGAGGATCTAGTAGGTTTTATAATATACGCTACAGCCTTAGGGTATGATATGAATGATATTAAGATGACCTCTTATAATGAATGGATGTACCTATAATGAAACTAACAATGACAAGCCAAACAATGCAACGATCAGATGGCATGGTGTTTATACTAGAGCGTAGATACTCAGGGGGACCTATAGAAGTACGAGACACAGACTTCCAGCGCATCCACAGAGACACCTTCGTAACACTCAAGGAAGCCAAGCAATTCTGCTTAGACTATAAAGAGTCTGACAATGTAGATGTGAGACACTTAGCTCATATTAACCCTTACAGAGTCGTAGAGCTACCTAAGCCAAGACTACATGAGGCTCATGAAGCACCTATAGGCAACTATAGATATGTTTAACTATGAGGTCCCGCGAGTATCCTGCTTGTAAGACCTTGAGACAAACCTAAGTCTATAAAAAAGGTCCATAGGGTATACTTGTTGTATATCCAGCCTTAAGAATAGCTGAGGGGCTTGACTTAAGGTTATGCTTATAGAGTTGAGGGACTTTATAAGCATAGGCTAATCATTCCCTGCAGGTTGTAGCTTGTCGTTGTAGCCTGCAGGGATAACTTTAGAGACAAG
>NZER01000359.1 GCA_002690445.1 Candidatus Pacearchaeota archaeon | reverse complement strand
CGCAAGGAGGGGCGAGCGTTGCGCCGCCGCTTCTACGATTCCAACCCAGCCTTCCGCAAGTTCCTTGAGTCCATCCAAGAGAAGGCCACAAGCGAAGGTGTTCTCATCGGCCTCGACGGCAGACCCCTGTACCCGCGTAGCGCACACAGTGCAGCCAACCTGTGGATTCAGAACGCGGCGTCCACGGTGACGAAGAAGGCCACGCTGTTGCACTTCATGTTCTTGGAGATGAACGGTGTCAGACATACCATCGACTTCACTCTTGCGGTACATGCGCACGACGAATGGCAGCTCGAGATCATCGAACAGGAAGCAGACACAGCATCAGAGCTCGCGCTCCAGGCAATTAGTGCGGCGGGACAGTTCTATGATTTGAAGGTTGCCTTGAGTGGGGAGACAAAGGTTGGGCAAACCTGGGCCGAAACACACTGACGTATGGCTGTCGTATATCGCTGGATATATTGACGGCGACGGTTGTTTCCGGTGGAACGAAAGTTCTCCCGAGGTATCCGTCACCAATTGCTTCCCCTTCACCTTGCATCAGTTGGCGTCGAGCTTTGGGGGGACAGTGCTACAACGCGCACACAAGAAGAAGGGCCGCACATACTTTCAGTGGCGGGTCTATGGGGATGCAGCGATCCGCTTGGTGGAACTGTTGAAGCCCTTTCTTTGGGAGAAGCGGCCACAGGCAGAACTGATGTTGGCAATCCGAGAGGAGAGTCCCGGTGCGCGGCGGGAAGCACTCATCAAACAGCTCAGTTCGATGAAACAGATCGACTACAAGGAGGGACCATGAAAGACAAGCTATCGCCTGGGCAGGCGCTGCTGGTTTGGACGGGGGTGTCTCTACTTTTTTGGGCGGCCATCATCTGGTTCGCACGCATCATCGTGGAGTTCTAGGAGGCATTACATGGGCAGGAAGAGGAAGAAGCGGAACACGCTTTTGGTCGACGCAGACATACTTGTTTTTCGGATCGCTATCGCAGAGGAAGAGGCAATCTGCTGGGACACAGACAACGAACTGTGGACGTTGCATGCCGACCTCAAGCAGGCGAAGGCAAAGGTGCAGGACGAAGTCGCTCACCTCTGTGATGTGCTTGGGGGCGTCAGCGTCATCATGTGTTTCTCGCCGCGGAAGACATTCAGGCATGAACTGTTCCCCCGCTACAAGGCGCACAGGAAAGACAGGAAGCCTACGATCTTTCCTGCGCTGCGTGAGTGGGTGATATCTGAGTGGCGCAGCGAGTGCTGGCCCAACGTCGAGGCGGACGACATCATAGGCATCCTGGCCAAGAGCCATTCGGTGCCTGCTCCTAAGATAGTCGTCTCTGATGATCACGACATGGAGTCGATACCTTGCATGCTCTACCAGCCGATGCATCCCGAGCGCGGCGTCAGGCGTGTGACGTATGCCAATGCGCGGCGCTACCATTTGACGCAGACGCTGACAGGCGACAGTGGCGATGGATACCCCGGCCTGCCGGGAGTTGGGCCTAAGAGGGCTGAGGCAATCCTCAAGCAGGGCCTATGGGAGGAAGTCGTGGACGCCTACGAGAAGAAGGGCCTCAACGAAACCGAAGCTCTACTGCAGGCACGCCTAGCCAAGATCCTCACTCCGAAGCTCTACGACCAGAAGACACACAAGGTCACCTTGTGGAATCCGCGGAAGCACCGATGAAGAAGGAGCGCGTAAAGATTCTAAAGAAGAGCCGCTTGGATAACCGAGACATCCTCAGATACCTCCAGCAGGATTTGAGCTCCTACCTGAGAGTGTGGGTGGACGAGCACCGCGAAGAGACCAGCAGCGAGCTCATTTATCAGGGCCGCGTTATACCGGTTGGACCCACCCTGTCGCGGAACGTCCGCCAACACCCGAGCGTTTACTGGTGCGGGGGGGCGCGAAGTGCTCAGGATTACCGCTGGAAACGTAAGAAGCGCCCGCCCATTTCAGCTTCGGCGCTGGCGCAGAGAACCGAGAAAAAGCAGGCATCGCAATGATGACGGTCGACGAACTACTGAAGTTTCACTTGGCCTTTTGCTACCAGGCTTACCAGCTCTGCGAGCGGAAGAACCATGACTATGCCGGCGCGACTGGCGCCTCCCCTTTCAGGAACTTTGAGGCCGTCGAGGCACTGGGTATTGCGCCGACAGAGGCGGGCATCTTGGTGAGGATGACGGACAAGCTCAATCGCTTGGTGACCTTTGTGCGAGATGGCAAGCTCGTAGTCGAGAACGAAGGGGCGACAGATTCCCTGGTGGATCTGATCAACTATGCTGTGATTCTGGCCGCTTACATGCGAGAGCGGGCAGGGATTACTGAGGAGGCTTTGGCACAGGAAGCGGTAGGCTTCTTCGATGAGGGTCCATAGGTGCAACCAGAGGGCGAAGGACTAGATGTGGCTACTGCCCAACAATGGGGAGGAGAGACAGATGAGCAAGACTGACAACGATCTGAAAGTGCGCGTTATTCGCGAGTCACCCAATCCTACGGATGAAACATTCCCTCAAGTGACAGAAGCCTTGCTTCTGAAACTGGAAAAAATATGGCCCGACCGCTGCCCGGAGATAACACAAGCAGATCGCGAGATCTGGTGGAAGTCTGGGCAGGTTAGCGTTGTTCGCTATCTACGAGTTGAGCACGAGCGACAACGGAATAAGGGGTGATCTATGTGCATGAGCAGACCGAGGACTCCACCCGCACCCCCACAGCCTGCTCCTGCCCCGCCGGCTCCTGAGCCTGTTGCTCAGGGTGTCCGGCCCACACCGGCATCTCGCTCCAGGCTCGCGGCGTTTGGTGGCTTATCCTCCAGCATGCTGCGGCGGTTGAGGATTCCCTTGGGAGGCAGTGCTTGACATACATGACCGCGACCAGCGCGGCCTCCATGTATGAGAGGCTTGCACTGCAGCGAGAGCCTTTTCTCCGCCGCGGCAGGGACTGCGCGAAGCTGACGATTCCCCACCTTCTCACTGAGGAGGGGTGGAATGGGACGCAGAAGCTCTATACCCCGTTCCAGGGGATCGGAGCTCGCTCTGTGGCCAGCCTCAGTGCAAAGCTGCTGATGGCCCTGTTCCCGCCGAACACCCCCTTCTTCCGGCTGATCGTCGATCCCTACAAACTCGAGGAGTTGTCAGGCGACCCAGAAATCCGCAGCGAAGTGGAGGCTACGCTCAACCGTATCGAGCAGGCCGTGATGGCCGAGATCGAGTCCGAGAACTACCGACCTCATATTCACGAGGCACTCAAGCAGCTCATCGTCTGTGGCAATGCTCTTGTGCATATACCTGAGACGGGAGGCATGAAGGTCTTCAAGCTCGACCGCTATGTCGTCAAGGCTGATGCTGAGGGTGTCCCCCAGATCATCATCTTGAAAGAGTGTGTTGCGCCCGCCAGTCTGCCGGCGCATCTGCTCCAGGCGATGCAGGAGAACGAGACGAAAGTCGAGGATACCTGCGACATCTACACCTGTATCCACAAGGTCTCGGACGATGAATACGAGGTCTGGCAGGAGGTCTTCGGCGAACAAGTCGAAGAAACCCGTGGCTCCTACAAGGCGAAAGAACTGCCCTGGATTGTACTGGGCATGGAGCAAGTCACTGGCGAGAGCTATGCCTACGGATACGCAACCATGTATTTGGGCGACCTCAAGAGTCTTGAGGGACTGAGCCAAGCGATGGTGGAGTCGGCAGCTATGGCCGCACGATGCCTGTGGCTTGTCGACCCAGCGGCCCAGACCAGAGCACGCACGCTGGCCGAGGCTCCTAACGGCGCCATCCGCGAAGGGCGAGCAGACGATGTCTCACTCGTGACAATGGCCGGCAAAGGCCAGGATATGCGGATCGCCTACGAGGCTATCGGACAGATCAAGGACAGGCTCGGGCTGGCGTTCCTGAACAACCAGGGGCTGCAGAGGAAGGGTGAGAGGGTCACTGCGACTGAGTGGCGCATCCTAGCGGAGGAGCTGGAGCAGGTTCTAAGTGGCACCTATTCTCTGCTGAGTCAGATCTTTCAGCTCAAGCTGGTCGACTTACTGATCAGTCGAATGACCAAGGAGCGCAGGCTGCCAAAGATCCCCAAGGACATCGTCAAACCCAGCGTTGTAACTGGCCTGGAGGCTCTCGGCCGAGGGGCAGATCTGCAGCGGTTGGATGCCTTTGTCCAGGGCGTAGGCGCAACGCTTGGCCCCGAGCTGCTCAACCAGTATCTGAACATCAACAACTACCTCACCAGGCGGGCGACCGCGTTGGGTCTGATCACTGATGGGTTGATCAAGACAGAGGAGGAAATCCAGCAAGAGCGGCAACAGCAACAGATGCAGGCTGCTGCTCAGACGTTCGGTCCTGAGGCGCTACGCCTCGCTGCGGGCCGTGTTGACCAAGAGACCGCGGCCGCGCAAGCGGCCCAACAACCTGAAGGATAGGAGGCATCCACATGGGAGAAGCGCACAGTATTTCACTGAGCAGTGGGAGCACGCCGGCCGAGGCGCCGGAAGCACCAGAAGTCAAAGTCTCGGCAATAATCCCGCAGGGGATCTCAATCCCCACCGACCAGGAGGAAGACGAAGAGGCACTAGCCACTGAAGAGGCTGAGGAGTCCTCACGGCCTGACTGGCTGCCCGAGAAGTTCAATGATGCCGAGGCTATGGCCAAGGCATACAAGGAACTCGAGGGGCGGCTGGGACAGTCGGAAGCGCCTGAGGATGCCGAGGAGGCGGGGGAGCAAGAGGCCACGATCCCTGAGGGCGTGGGGACTAACGCCTTGCAGCCGTTCTACGATGAGTTCGCCGAGTCCGGCGAGTTGAAGGAAGAGTCCTTCGCTTCTCTGGAGAAGATGGGACTGCAGCGGGAGTTGGTGCAGGCGTTCATGGAGGGCCAGCGTGCCTCCCACCAAGCCGAGCTCTCTCAGATCTACGAGGCTGCCGGGGGCAAAGAGTCCTACACAACAGCTTTGGACTGGGCGGTAAGCGCCCTCTCTCCTGAAGAGATAGCCGCCTACAACGTGCAAATGGAGACGGGTGATGCGGCAACAGCCAAGATGGCGGTGCTGGGCATGATGGCCCGCTATCATCAGTCAGGGCACTCAGGGAACAAGCAGCCTCGACTGCTTCAGTCAGAGCCTGTGGGACCGGGTGGACCAGCGGCCTACGAGAGCCTTGAGCAAGTGATGACTGACATGCGCAGCGATCTCTACAAGCAGGACAGCGCATTCCGCACAAAGGTGAGGGACAAGCTCGCCCGCTCCGATGTAATGGGATGACCTGGATTGCTGAGATCATTCGCGGCATTTTGGCCGCGCTGCTTCCCTTTCTTGCCCGCGAGAATCCGACGAAAGGGAAGAAGGCTGACCGCGCTGCCGATGCTGATCGTTCTTGGATTCGCGCAAAGTTGCGGAAGCGTAAGCGTGATCCTGGTCCCGTCGACCGTTGATGTCGATGGAGTCCCATACTCAATCGTACAGCTCGCAGAGTCAGTCGAGGCCCGTGTGTTCGTCGAGCAGAATGGGCAGCTCATACAATCAACTAACCGTGTGACGATCGGCCCTGGTTGGTGGCTGATCCCCCCAAATCCTGAAGGAAACGATCGATGATGAAACCGGGTTACAAGACAACTGAGTTCTGGATGACGGCGATGGCCGCTGTGGTCGGTCTGCTCATGGCCTCCGATCTCTTTGTCTCGGATTCTGTTTGGACGAAAGCCTTGGGCCTTGCTGCCGCAGGGCTCGCCTCCGCTGGCTATGCTGTTTCTCGCGGCATGGTTAAGCGTGGAGGCGCATGAAACACTAGACATCGGAAAGCGATGTCTGACCGGGCCGACTGATTAGTCGATAACCCGCAGCTACAGGTCGCCTGTAGGCGAGGTCTGGTGCCGTAGTCCCTCAAGGGGCTTTTACCTTCCAGACTGAAACAGATAGGAGGCCACAATGGCTGCTTCTGATATTTCACGCCTCGGTCAATCACTGGCCGCTGGCGACGACAACGCCCTCTTCTTAAAAATCTTCGCTGGCGAAGTCCTGGCGACCTTTCAAGAGGCTAATAAGTTCATGCCTCTCCAGGTCACCAGGACAATTACATCGGGGAAATCTGCAAGTTTTCCGGTCATCGGAACGGCTGGCGCTCGCTGGCACACGGCAGGTGAATCGGTAATCACCGATGCAGATTCGCAGGGAACTGCGTAT
>NZER01000358.1 GCA_002690445.1 Candidatus Pacearchaeota archaeon | reverse complement strand
TGTGTTCAATGCCTGGTAAACCTGGATTATTTCCACAGTATAACACTTATGATTCTCCTTCTTCTGATGGTTCTCCAATAAGAGCACTTGCATCATTTGGAGATCAAATATTACAATTTAAAGAAAATGGGTTATATGTAATAAATGTTGCTGCTGGTTCTCCTAATACAACTCAGTTTTTTGCTGAAAGTATATATAGAGATTGTGGTGTATTTAATCAATGTCAAGTATTCACAACTTCATTTGGAGTAATATTTGTTAACAAGTTTGGAGTATTCATTTATGATGGATCAAAAGTTATATCTCTTACTGGCGGTAAATTCAATTGGATAGAAAGTTCTAATATAATTGAATCAATTTCAAACACTAGTGATGCAGTATTTCCTTCAATTGGTTATGATCCACGTTCACAAGATATTCTAGTTCTTAAGGATATTGGAGATGATACTTCTAACGATTCTACTGGTGGTTGGGTTTATAGCATGGTAACTCAATCATGGACTGAGTTATTACTAGCAATTGCAAATGAAAATGGTGTAAGATTTTCAAATTTTATAATTACTTCTAAGGGTTTTTTATCTCTTACAACAACTGCATCTACTAGTTTACAAAATTATAATCATGCTCCAAATACATCATTTACAATTACCTATCAAACAAAAGATATTGATTTTGGAACTCCAACACAAACAAAGAAGATAATGAAAATATATGTAACATATCAAGGTGATGCAAGTGCTATGTATTTTACATATGGGGCTAATGGAGATACAACTCCATCAGAAGCTATGACAAATAGTGAGGGAGGCAATCAATTTCTTGCTAATGCTGGTACTACAGATCATAATATTGCAACATATACACTTGATTCTCATCCAGCTAATCTTAAAAGTATCCAACTTAAAGTAACTGGTACTGCTGAAACTGATGTTGAAATAAATGATATTTCAATATTATACAGACCAAGACCAATAAAATAATGGCAAGAGATAGAACAAGAGGATTGCAATGGAACAAGGCTAAAAGGCCAGTTACCTCCAATATGAATAGGCTTGGTTCTCCAAGTAAACAAGAAGGTGCTGATGGAGATATACAATTAAGATCATCATCAATAGGTGCAAAGTTATGGGCAAAAATTGGTGGGGAATGGCTCGGCAATATATTATATAATACAGGTAGAAACATTACTCTTGATACTACAAAAGATGTTAATATAAAAGGGAAGAAGATGACCTTAGATGTATTAAGTGGAAATTTTCTGGCAAAAAATAATGGAACACAATTTTCAGTTGCTAATTCAGCTTATGCTGGGATGATCCTGGGATATACTACAATAGGAATAGATGCTGCCGATGATTCCTATGCTGTAACAAATTCTTTTGTAGTAGTAAGTGATGCCCATAAAGTGAAATTTGTAGCTCCTCCAAGCGGTGCTGTGGAAATAGAGGTGTTTATATATTCTGATGGTGCTTCAGCTAGACCTTTATATTTTGGACTATCAGACGCAAGTGCAACTACTGGCTATAGTCCGATTGATTTTCCCAATTCAAATGATGTAACTAACGAACACGAGGTTCATCATAATGCTGGTGCTGAAGAAGTAGCTATAAATCATCAATGGGTTGTTACAGGGCTTACGGCAGGAACAGCATATGAATGGTGGCTTGGTGCTGCATGTTCACATAATTCAGCCTATGTATTAAGATGGGGTGGCAATGTTACAGTTGAATATGCACCTTTTATTATGAAAGCAACAGCACTACCAACAGCAGTAACGGATTTTGCAGTATATGGTTAATCAAATTAGAATAAAGATAGGAGAATAAATTATGGCAATGTACACTGGTGCAATGGGAATGGCTGGAAGGCAGGGCAGAGATATTAGACGCCTTGCACGAGAAATTGAAGCCCAGGAGAAAAAATATAGAAAAGGTATGAAGAAAAGAGGACGATGGGGTTTCCTTGGAGATATAATAAAAACAGCTCTTCCTGGTGCTGGGCATTTAGCTGATCTTCTTATAGAACAAGTAGCACAAAAAAATATAGGTATAGGTTCTGCGAAAAAGATAAAAGGTAAAGAAACAATATGGACTGGCGGACAAGCAAAAAAACAAGCTGAGGAACTTAGGGGAAGACAAAAGGCAGCAGGTCAAAGCTTTGGAGAAGCATTACTAGGTCAAGTCCTTTCATTTGGTGGCAGTAAACTCGGTGGCGAAATTTTTGGAAAATTAGCACCAAAGTTTGGTGAAACTGGTATCGGAAAATGGGCAACAGGAATCCAAGAAAAATCAGCTGATTGGCAGAGGGGACTAGTTGATAAAGCATTTATGAAAAAAGATATTTATCTTCCCGAAATATATGCAGCCGAACCTTATCAATACCAACAAGGAGGTATGGTTCAAGGTTCAGAACAACAACAATCAATGCAACGTGCTCCAACAATATTAGAATATTTTGAAATGCAGGGTAAATCACTTGGTGGTAGTAATAAACAATCTGTATCTCAAATGTTAGGAAGATAATAATATGAGTAAAATATATAATGAGATAGTAATTGATATGAATCCTGAGTCTTCTTCTTATGGGGAGACTTTGCATGAAGACAGCTTTGAGTATGAAGGTGACATGATGTTATTGCAGTCTCCCCAAGCAGGTGATATTATTTATATAGATGCTGGTGGCTATGGAAGTGATATATATCATCAATATCTTTTTAATGAAGATGGAGAGTGGAAGCAACAAGATGGGTTCTTTGGTTCGGATGAGATAGAAGGACAGCAAACATTTAGTACCCTGCAAGACGGCGTGGATTATATGAATGAAACTATGGCTGAATGGGAAGGCCCGACTGTTGGAGAGATGGGAGAAGGTTATGGTGCTCCATCTTTGACTTATGAAGAAGTTCAAGGAATGGATGAAGATGAGCTTTTAGAATGGGTAAAAACTAACCGATATGGTGGAGAATGGCCAGGTGCTAGTGCTACTGAACAAGAAGAATTTGGAAAAGATATTAAGGAAGAATTAAGTTTATCGATGCCACATCTTCAAGCAGTTGCAGAAGAGAAGATGGGGTTTCTTGCAGAGCAATATGGTGGTGCTGGAGCAGATGGTATAATGGGCACAGAAGATGATGTTTCATTTGCTGAAAGTCTTGCTGGTCAAAGTGCGGGCATGAAAAAACAAGCAGATTTATATGGAATACAAAAAGGAGCTGAGATGCTTGGACAACAAGCCATGAAGGGATATGCAGGAGGAGGAGGGATGAGAGCTCAATTGAGAGGAAGAGAACAGCTTGGTAAGGGTTTCAAGACTGCCCAGGAACAATATGGTGCGAGTCAAGAAAGAGCTGGTGCTGAATATACAAGTGGAGTTTATGGACTCGAACAAGCTGCGGAAGCTGACTGGGAAACTAGTTTTGCTTCGATGATATCTGAATTACCCACAGCAGGGGGAGGATAAATTATGGCAAGAAGAAGTGTAGAAAGTAGGTTATCATCATTAATTAGTACACCCTATGAACAAAAAAGTTCTTTGGAAACTATGGCTGAGATGCTTACTACAGCTTTAGAGAAGCATGAGATGCGTAAAGAAGCACGGAACAATGATTATAGATCGATAATGAGTCAGTTTTCTAAAGGCACTTCCATGATATTTAATGATGAAGACCTTAAAGCTAGAAAAAATAGATTGCAAAATTATTACAATAAACATATGGATGGGATGGATGAAACTACTTTAGAGTTAGGTCAATTCATGCTTGAAGATTTTGATACTCAGGCTAAAAAAAATAAAGATTTTAATTTTTTAGTGAATGATGGTGAACAGTTAAGAAAAGATATGATGTACGATATGGAAAATATTGGTGTAGATGAAGAAGGTAATAGACGTATATTAGATGAAAATGATTATGAAATTATATCTGGAATGCAAAAGAAATGGATTGACCATACAAAAAAAATGCGAGTTGATTTTGCCGATAGGCTTTCATTAAAACCATTTGAACATATAAATGCAGAACTTGCAAATGCCAAAAATATAAATGATTTTCTTTTATTAGAGGCAAGAGAAGATGATTTAATTGATGATAAAGAAATGCAAGCATATAAAGACGCTTGGACAAATCTTAATTATTCTCCTGTGCAAAAATATTTAACTGATCAGCAAACGGGTAAAACAGCTTCGGTCACTTTTAACACTAACGAACTTCTTTCTAAAGCAAAAAGATATTCTGAATTAAATAATTTATTTAAAAACAAAGGTTATGTTAAATTTAACGATCCTCAAACAGGTCAAATGATAAATATTACTGCTGAGCAATTAAAGAGAAAAACTATTGATGCGGAAGGAAAGGTGCTTAGGGGTAGTGTAGAGGCTCAATTTTTAAACAGTTTAATAACTGAATATGACGCTCTTCCACAGCAATTAAGAAATCTTAATGCTACTAATATGAAAATATCTAATACTGATTTTCTGAGAACTACCGATCTTTCATTACATGAGATACCTCCAAATGTACAGGAACAAATCTTAGCTGGCGAGAAAACTATGTTAGATGTTCCAGAGGTAAAAGAAACCGTGGGAGCACCAATAGGTAGGGCAGAAAAAGTAAAAGAAGCTGTGGGTATATCGGATAATGATATGAGTTCATTAGGTAAACTTGGTGTAGGAATTGGTGTTGCTGGTGCAGCATCTCAAGCAGAAAATATTGCAAAAGGTGTATCAAAAGTAGCTGATGTAACTGTTAAGTCTGCTAAATATATAGAAGAACTTACTCATTTATCTCCTAGTAAAATAACTGAGTTCCTAAGCTCAAAAGATGTTGGTGCTAATCTAGGTAAAATAGAAACCTTAGAAACTGATATAACAGAGTTTAAATCTAAAATAAAGAGTTTAGAAGCTGAGAAGGGTTTTGATAAACTTAATGTGAAAGAAAGGATTATTCATAAGCGTAGCCTAAGCCAAAATAAAAAAGACCTTACTAAGGCAACTGATGAAATAAAAGATATTAAAACCAAGATGTCAAAAAGGTGGGCTAATAAGTTTAAGACTAAACCTAGGATAATAAGTAGCTTATTTAAAAAAGGTACAACAGATAAATGGAATTTATGGAAAGCTAAAGCTGGACTTCCAAAAGCTATGACAAGATACGCTATAGGAAGTACAATAACTGATGCATTGGGAGCTGAATTTGAGGGTGTTGCAAGAGTTGGTGTTGACATTACTACTGGTTATGCAACAGAGAAATTGGTAACAAAGAAATTCTTTCCTCAGCTTAAAAGAATTATACAAAGTCCTAAAAGTAAAAAATATTTATTAAAATATTTGTCTAAAACAGCAGTTCAAAAAATTGGTACTGCTGCGGTACTTGGTGGTGGCTGGCTTTCACTTGCTACAAGTCTTGTTGGTGCTGGTTTGGTTGCTGGAGATATATATAATATAGTAAAAAATTGGAATCCAGAAGAAGAGGAATAATAAATGCCATTTAATATTGATGCTGAGAGAGAGAGACTCAGACGTGGTGAAGGAATCTATCAGCCCACAGATTTTACAAACGACTCCCCAGATTATTTAAATTCATTTCAATCTTGGCTTGATGGCCCAATTAATGAAGATTCATGGGAGTGGGTTAAGGATGCTTATAACAGATCATTGCAGGGAATGGTAGATAGAATGTTAACAGGGAAGAAACGGTATAAGCTTGATAAAGGATATGAGCCTAATGTTTTACAGGATATAGGTTCAACTGCCCTTTCATTTATGATGCCTCTTGATTTTCTTGCAATGGCTGCTGGTGGAGCAGCTGCTAGAGGTGGTCTTGCACTTGCTGGAGTAAACATCAAAGCTGCTAGGGCAGCAAAACAAATTGGAATGGGATATATCATTCCTCAGATGACTCAACAAGCTGGTGCTCTTGCTGTTTATGAGGGTGCTATAGGTGGTGTACAAGCTGCTATTGATGAAGGGGATGTATGGAAAGGTGTTACTGAGGGTGCTATGCATGGGGCTGTTCTTGGCGGTATTGCAGGTGGAGTTGGTGGAGGATTAGGATATATAAATGCCGAACTTATTCGTGGACTACAAAGACAAAGCAAGCTTGCTTTAGGAACTAGAGAAGCTACAGAAATGCTTACTAAATCTGATCATGCAGCACTTATGGCTACAGGTCAAATTGGACAAATAGGTGCTGAGGCTGGTGTATTTACAGCTGCTGAGCAATATGAAACTGTTATGAGCGGTGGAGATTTTAGATACCAAGATGCACTTAAATCATATTTTAAAAACTTAGGTTTATTTGGTGTTCTCAAAGCTAAAGGTAAGGTTGTAGAAAGATTATTTGATAAAGGGAAAACTCACCTTGACATGCTTGAAGCTGCTGAGAGGGAAAAGCTTGGAGTAAAAGAAGATGGTCTTACATCTGAGGGTAGGGCTTTAGACAATATTTTACAAGGATACATAACACAAGAAAAGAAATTAAGAAGTGAAGGCAAGACAGATGAAGCAAACCAGATGCTTCGTGATATAGAAATGCTGTATGGCGAAAAGATTGGAATTGATTCTGAACATACTAAAAATTTAGAAGAGTATGGTATTCTACGGACTACTATTAATCGTATTAGAGAGTCTGGTGATATATCCGAAGATACAGTTGTAGATTTTAAAAATGCTTTAAATAGTTTAATTACTGTTGAGGATAGGTTAATAAAGAATGCTAGTGATCCAGCTGCTCCATTTTATAAAAATGCAAAGCGTGACTTT
>NZER01000357.1 GCA_002690445.1 Candidatus Pacearchaeota archaeon | reverse complement strand
CCAACATTTCATCATATTCACATAAACAACCACCGTTAATTAATGCTAATATTAAATATCCATCTAAATCCCATTTAGTGAATATTATTTCCTTAGCTTGTTCTATTGTATCTACTCTATGGGTTTTACCATTCTCCATTACTTCGAAGAAATCATCTTTGTTATATCCGCATTTTAAACAAGTAATCATATTTCTTTTCTCCTGATTGGATCTAAATAGTTTTGATCCAAATTCTTAACCGTTGCCCTTTAAAAATATCTATCTTACCAAGTGGATTAGGTGTCCAAGAACCTGTCCCTTTTGTTAAGCCTATTAATTCCCAACCGGCGGCACGGTAACAAAAACCGTTATATGGATGCTTGCAAAAAGTCAAGATATATTTAGGTGTAACCTTATATTTTTTATACCAAGCTTTACGCATTACCTTTGTAAATAAATTAATTATCTTGCTTGATATTTTCATAGTCTTAATTAAAGTATAACGATATAGTTCAACCACAACATTTAACCTGTTAGTCTCATTGATCCTCTCCTTCATAATCTTGCTTAATCTACAATATGAAGTAACACATCTAGGCGGATTTAAAGTATAGTTGTTAGCTGCGCCTATTGCTCCTATAAGATCATGATTATAATATATTAAAAAATCTATACGTCTGCCCGGTCTTTTTGCTTGCGCTCTGTATTTATGATATTTAATAACTAATTTATCACATAATATCCTGTCTAAACTACTTTTGACCTCTTTAAAATATATATGGTGCGTGGGGGCTGGTTTTGCACCGCCTTCCTCTAACTGGTAGTCAGATATTTTACTATGCATAAACTACCCACGCATATTTACAGAGCTTCACACGCTTGCAATGTTTGAAGTATTAAATATTTATTTACGGCTCCAACTCTTCTACTAAATAATGATCGCCTGTTAAGATTTAACTGTTTAGAAATTGACCTTAAAGTATACCCTTCTGCTCTTAGATCATTGATACAGGTATTAAGCTGATAAGTCCAGTTTAGACCCTCTCTCAACCTCATTCTTTTCGCTTTAGCGTTTTCCATAACTTTTAACGTGTTAAGCTTTCCATATTTGTCAGCTATCTCTAAAATATCCTTTTTATTTCTATGCCAGTAGCTTTTATTATCATTCTTTAATTTAGTAACATAACTTTCAATTCCAACCATATTAATCATCACTATCCGGATAATATAAGTTATTAATCAAGTCCTGAATTATCCTATAATATTTTAAAGGCAAGTCTTTAACGCATAAACCACATATAGGATATCCAACTGAGAACCGTCCAGTACTTCTTAAAATATAATGTGCGTTAAACCTGTTACAGCTGTGACATAATCGAGTTGATGCTGATAAGATCACTTTTTTAATGGTGAAAGAAAAAGGCATTAAAACACCCTGCTCTTTAATAAAAACAAGTTTATCGTTATGGGTGGAGACAGGCGGAATTGAACCGCCCTGTTTCCCTGCACGTTTCGGCGCAGATTGGGATTTCTTCATCGGTAGACCACTACCTCCATTTAAAGAGCCTCAACAGCATAACGGGTATCCTGTTTGCCGGTTCCGACTCTTGTTATTTTAAAGTTGTTTGTTGTACTTAAATTTTTTAATATACCTGTATATACATTGATCGTGATAGGTATATCGTACTCGATGCCGTTTATTGAACCTCTCAATATTGTTTTTCCTGTTTGTGTTTTACGTGGCTCTATGTCTTTGTTAATAGTGATCTTTGTTTCACCCTGTTTGAATGTGTAAAAGTCTTTCCAGCCCTTCTTTTCAAAGGCTGCCTTTTTCTCTTTTTCCACTCTTGTTAATTCGGTATTTATCCAAGTCTTCATTTATTTATCGCCTCCTCTTATATTAATGTGCATTTAATCTGCAAACCCTCCGCTTAAAGTGATGAAGCCTTCTATTGGATTATCTTCAGCCGGTATTATCGACCATATATTGATCTCGTGTTCTTCTAGTCTATCAACGAATTTCTTTAAGACATGGAACATTATGCCTCCAGCAGTGTTTTCTTTTCGTTTAAGGTCTATCTCAATATATGTTTTTTCATCACTTTTCCATATATTGGTTTTTATTTCATAAGTGTTATGCTTTCTATCTATTTGGTTTAATAGATAATGAAATAGTCTAGTATAATGCGGTGCATTACCTGCCTCTATAAAACGAGGGCTTTCATCTTCGGTTTTTACGCTTTTTGAGTTAATCATTTTGCTCACTTCGTTAGAAGATTAAGACGGTTAATAAACTTATCTTTTTTATATTTTGTAACCTATTGACGCAAGATAAGTAAGCCGGCAACAGCAACAACTGCAAGAGCCGGTAACGAGCCTTTAGCAGCTGGGATAATAACTTCGGTAGCTACTGGGATTATAACTTCAGTAGTAACTAGATAACCGGTTATAGCATAAATAAAGGAAGGTAATAATTCAATTATTCGACCTAAAAACTTAAGGGTTTTTGTTGCACCTGATACAGTGAAGCTTAAACCGCCGCCAATACCAGCCATCGGTAAAACCGTTACATTACCGATATTTACATCAGGCATCTGTGCAGTTATCCACTCTCCAATATTACCGAAAAACTTTAAGATAATATGCTCATCTTCTTTTCTTTGAGTCTTGATTAAAACTTTGTACTCAACCAAACAGATCAGTTAATCCCAAGCATACTTCTAAGCCCTGATACAGTATATCCACCTTCATAAACTGGTATGCGGTTCTGGAGAGCCAAACTTATCACTTCGCTGTCGGTTAATCGTCCTCCTGTATCCATTATTTCGGCAGCATCGCTATTAGTGATACTGGTCGGTGTTTGTGCAAATTGTGTTTTTTCTAAAAGGTTCTGCGTTGTTTCCTCTACTTCACTTGGAGGGAGAGGAAGAGCCTCAATCGTTGAAGGAGGCGCACCAACTACAAGTTTAACCACCGTTATATTTAATCTACCTGATCCTGAAGCATCATTTGCATCTATAGCCGTAACGTCCACGTGAAAAACTTCGGTATCTGCATCAGTCTTAAAAGTATATGTGGGATTAACTACATTAGATGTTTCACCGTCTCCAAACAGCCATTTAACGAATTTTAACGGTCTTTTTCCCTGTGTATCTAACCTGAAATTAACGGTTAAAGGGCTTTCACCGATAACATGATCGGCAAAAATACCGACTTTGATCTTGTCTTCTGCCTTAACCGGTTTAGGTCTAAGAAGTAAAAAGCCTCCAACCAACGCAGCACCCAGTAAAACGTTATTTTTACGCAATTAATGGTATCTCCTCCAGTATTCTAGCACCGACTAAGCCGGCGAGTACAATGTATAGTATCTTCTGAATATTGCTATGATCTTTTTGATTAGCTGTTTTAAGTTCAATTACTGCCACCACCAGTTTATCAAGTATTTCTTTTTGTGTCGTCAATTAATTAACACTAAACTTTTTTTATTCCTTTTCCTTCCTGTTTAAATTCTTTCCCAAGCTCTTTATTATTTGGATCAATATATCTCCAATTAGTGTCTACTGGGTTATTCGTTCCTTCAGGGCAATTATGGAACATTAAAGTTCCATCAATGTTTAACTCGTTCCAAGTAGCTCCACAGCTTAAACACTCATATTTATTCAAACTGCTTTCAACCACTCCACTACTTGAATCAAAGGCTCGTTTAACTGATCGCTTCCACCTAAACCACCGATAGCCGTTCTTATACGGTCTCCTTCATTCATAATCATTCCACCGGTCGGGATAGGTACGCTTAATTCATTATTGGTGTCCGGCGCAGTATCAAGTATAGCACCTGACCACCCGATATAACTGTAAGTGTTGCTCGCCGCTTGTGTACTGCCTGATATCTGCTTATAGTACTTTCCTAAAGCTACGTTATCAGCAATATTCTTGTATGTTCTCGCAGCACCACCTGCCGCAGTAACTAAAACATTAGTGTAAGCGTGCAAAATCCATCTTGCACCAGTCGGCGTCTCATCACTTGCGTTAGATCCTGCCGCCGGCGCTGCACCGATAAATAGACGCAATTTGCCTTTCCCTTCTAATGGTGCCTCATCTGTACCATTCCAGCCTCCAGCCTGACGTTTTTTACTTAAAAATGTGCCTCGTAAAATCAAGTCTGGAGCGGTTCCCATACTTGACCAGCTATCAATCCTTAATCTCCAAGTCGGTAAAACTGGCTTGGCTCCAGCTCCTGACGGATTGCTTTGTTGACTCATATATCCTCGAAATAGGACGCCTCGTTCTTGTCTTTGATCATCTTCTAAAGTAACGGAGACATAAACATCATTATCAGGGCTGCCTGATGTGCTTACAACTGTTAAGCCTGTTAATGTGCCATCGAATCCTATCTGAAAACGGCTTGTGTTCTGTGATCTATCCGTGTTAGGATTATGTAGGGCTGTTTGAAAACTTGAGGGCTCTATTCCGGCTAAAGTGCCAAGTATAGCATCAACTATCGCAGAAGTCATTTATTTAATCTCCTGTTAAATTCATCGAAATATTTTTGCTGCATATCTTGAAAAGCCTTGATCTGATTATCCAGTGACTCTATTTTTTTCGCAAGTATTTTAAGCAATAAATCTTTTTCTTTTCTACTAAGAAAATTTGGTAAGGTCGTTTTCTTATCCGCCACCTTAACTTTTTTGTTAGACTGATGTTTTAGGTATATAGCCTATTGAATATGCGTAACAGTCGGCGTTTGTGCTTGCGCTTGTCAATGCAATGCTTGAATTGAACACTGCCGGATCGTCTCTTACTGCAATGTCTACTTCTGCTTTCATAAGTGTTGTCCAGCTTTGTCCGCTTGTTGCTTCGATTCCGTGAACAATATTTGATAGACTCATTGTTTGTTGTCCAGATAAGCCACCGCTGTTTACAGTTAAGATGCTCGATGTTTCTTCACCTGCTACCAGTACACCATTAGGCACGTAAGCATACGTGAAATCTACTACCCTGCTTGCGTTTGTAACTGTTATTGATGCACCAGTCGCCGTTGTACTTGCGGTCTCTCGGCTACATAATCGTTGAACCGGTGGTAAGCCTGTTCTAGTGCTTGACCATAAACAGTCAATAGTTGCTTCACCATTTCCGGCGAGAGCATCCAACATCTCTATTGTACAGGCAATAGTTGCGCCGGCTTTCACTCCAAGTCTTGCAGCCCACCAACGAGGTTCTATTGCATACGCTGAACCGTTGATACTGCCAAGATGATTACCTCCGATTTCTGAAAAGAATTCATAAGGCGTATGCTGCCAGTCTTGACCAGTGATCTTAAAAACACCTGCTAATCCTTCAGCGGGTGCCGGTGCTTCGCTTGTTACGTGACCGCGTACGGCTACAAGTTCAACTGCACCTGACGGCACGGTAAAAGTTTGTTGACCCGTTTCGGCGGTGCCTGTACCTGTTGCGAAAGGCGTAACTGGGCTAGTAGGAAATACGGTCATTGCTTGGAGATCCTCCCAACATCTTCATCGAATTTCTCATGCCACTTAACTGACTCTTTAGGATTGGTGAATCTAGGTGAACCAGTAACTCCAAAGTTCTCACTCACAAATTTTCCACCAATATATCCAAAGGAGGCATCAGCGAATCTTTGAGCGTTAATGCTGCGTTTACCAAGTATTGAAGGCAGGATAAGGGCAATAGCTGCACCGCTCAATATATGCGACTGCGTGAACCATTTAGCTATATCTGCACCTTCCATAGGCTTAGGAAAACGATAATTATCTTTTTTCTGATCACCGGTATTAAAAGCTATAAACTTCATACCGTATTCGGTGATAGCTCCATAAGCAAATGGAGATACTACGTTTTTTACTGGGTTTTTTAAAGCTGAAGTCGCCTTATTTAGAGAGATCATTTTTATCTTCGTCTCTTTCGGCATCTGCCTGCTTTAGTACGTCCATATTTACATCTTTTAGCCATAATAATCTAGTTCGTCAATTAACTAACTATTATATAAACAGTTCGTTAATTAACGACTAAACACATTTGCCTAGTTTATGATTAAAGTTTTTTCCAGTCGGGCAAATCTCGACATTTGCAGCACAACTATCACATTCACGATCCACCATTTCGATTAACTGCATCATATCGTTATTGTCTTTCGGGTTTTTCTCCATAATTATACGGCGTGACCTTATCTTATTTGCCTGTACAGGGTACTCCTTAACTAATTCCTCTTCAGCTTCCGCCATATGTCCTAATGCTAAGGTTCTATGAAGTGGATAACCTCGTTTAGCTTCTGATAACAATATGGTTGCTTGAGATAAATGTTTTTTTGCGCAATCGCTACAGGTCGGTCTCATTCGTTAACTACTTCTTTAAGATCGTTGAACATCTGGAGTCTTTGCAAAGGAGTCTTTTCCCTATATAATTTTGTTCTGATAAAGCTTTGCCAGTTTGGAGGGAATAAAACCATTATTACACGGTCTATCTTCTTATCTAGCTCAGATAGTTGTATGTTCAATTTCCGGTTGCTCATTTGTTACGCTTCCCACCATTTTAGTTAATATAAATTTGTTGAATAAACTCATATTTTCGAGGGCAAGGTTTGCGAGTCGTTGATCTGTCGAGGGTGCCGGCTGATCTTTAAGCATCGAGGCTATCTGTACCAAGTCGGTCAATGTTGAGTTTCCGGTTTGACTTTGTGCCGGTGCTGCCGGTTGCTCTCCAGTTTGTGGCTGTGGTTCCGTTGTCTTCGATAAAAAACTTGTCACGTTTCCAAGTACCGACTCCAGTTTATCCATTCTCTCATTCTGGGCAATAACTAGATCCTCGAGATTGATTTTAGGTGCTGCCTCTTCCTTAGCTTTAGGCTCTTGCTTAATCTTCTTCTTCTTCGCTAAATTCTTCATTACCACAATTCCAACACCTTATAGCATCATCACTATTCGGGCTTTCGCAGTCCTCACATAATTTTTTAGGCGGCTTATAATCTGCGTTCTTGGTTCCGCAATCGCTGCAGTATTTCTCGTAAGGTCTTACAAAATGAATTTTTTCTCTCGGTCCTTCAACGTGTCGATGAGTCAAGCCTTCAGCCACTGCGTCCTTTATCATTTGTGAGACCTCTGCCTTATTTAATTCCGGTTTATCTTCACTCATTGAATTATTCCACTATCCCTTATTTCTAGGCGTAAATGCTCAAGGTCGGTGACTTTGAGAGCGATTTTTTCCCGTTCCTTATAGAATCTTTGGATTGTTTCAAGTTCTTTAAGCCGGCTCGGATCGGGTAGCTGATATTTTTTTTCTTTTCCTTTCCTGATCTTGCCTCGAAGGGCTTTGCCGTGACCTCCGAGTGTCCGTCCTCTAAAAAAAGGTCTTTAAGTTCCTTCTTTTTCTCATCAACTAATTTAGATATTTCTTTATCCGTCTGCTCTAAAGTGATCTTAACTCTTTCTTCTTGGCTTTGTGCTTCCTTATGCCTTATGCCTTTAAGAGCGTCTTCCGTAAATTGCCGTACAGCTTTATAACGGCTACAATTATTATCGACACAATATTTTTTAAGTAGCGTGTCGGTTTCCTTTTCTAGATAAGTTTGTGCATAACCCATAATTTTTTATTTTGTACCAAGTTCTTATATATACTTTTCTTCTTTTCTTATAATTAGTTCTTATAGATATTTCCCTTATGTATAATTTGAGTTTTATGATGATGATGTTGATACTTT
>NZER01000356.1 GCA_002690445.1 Candidatus Pacearchaeota archaeon | reverse complement strand
TATTTTACGACTTGGTAAATCAGTGGCCTCTCTAATATACACATAAAGTTGCTTCTTATTATAAATATTAAATCTCTCATAGTTTTTGAGTATATCGTTAACTATTTCTAAAACTGCAAAATCATCCTTACTATAATTGTCTTTAGCATCCCAATCATCAAAGTCTTCTATGATTTCATTTATAAAGTCTTCATTATGATGAATGACTTTATTTTCTTCATACTCACTAATGCTAATATTCTGTATAATCATATCTTGATTATCATCATCAATAAATCTTTTGTTTTTATCAGCGTTACATCGTTGGATCATCCAATTTTTAGTGATGGTGCCAAAATAAGAAAAAGACTTTTTATTCTTGGTTACATCAAATTTTCCCAATTTCTCATAGAGATGAGCCATTACTTCATGCTCAATTTGTTCTCTATCCCATAATATTTTATTAAAATTATAAGTATAATAGATGTTTTCTACAAGCTTACGAAAAGCAGGGTCTATAATCTTTACAAAAACTTGATGCTTTTGCTCTATATCATCATTAGTATTAAATGCAATAACCGCAGCTTCTTGATCTTCACCCCAATATTTCATAATCCTCCTTTAAATAAAGTAACATTTTAATTTTAATAAAAAATTTTGTTTTTTTATATTAAATATTTTAGTTCTAATCGGATTCACCATAGTCGTGGCCTTCTATACTTTCTATCTTCTTAGGTCGCATTAAAATAGCTTCAATAATAGTCTGAAAATTTTGTGGATTAACTGATTCTCTAATTGAAGTAATTAAATAAAGTCCTTCTAATTTAGGTAACACACCAGAAACGTTTATACTGTTAAAAGGAGTTAAATTAGTAGTGCCATGTATAGTTAAAGTGCAGCGCCGCATATAATGAGAAAGTAACTGAGTAGCAAAATTTTCTCCTTCTGATTGAAGAAAAGCGTTTAATTTATTCATCCGTTCAGGTTTCTGCATTAAAAATTTAGCTATTACACTAGTTGCAACTATTTTTTCTTGATCATTATTCGGAGCATCAAAAAATGCATTTCTTGCTACTACAATTTCACCACCTACGCCTGATGTACCTTTAGCTATTGAACTAAAAACATTACCATACAATTCAGTATTATTAACTTTATCCTCTTCATCCAAAAATTCCTTAAGATCTTCGGCTACTGAACCATAAGCCAAAAATTTAATTATAGCGGTAGGATTTCTAGCAAAGGAAGCAGCTCCTCTTTCAAAAGTTAATGCTATTGCAGGATCAAATTTAGAACTCATATCTATATTTTCTATTAATGAATCCCCTTGCCTATAATCCATCAAAAAATGCTGTTCAGGATATTTGTGCATAAAAAGTGATCTACGATGATCCTCATCTACTTCAATAGCTTTTTCATGCCAATTTTTTGTAGCTTGAAAAACTTCAAAAATTCCAGATGCCTTTTGTCTTATACCTACATTTATATTTCCCGTATTTATTCCGATAGCACCAGGACGCATTATTTCTTGAATAAATTGAGCTAGTGACATATTTACATTATTTTTATTCATTAAATTATCAACTATATCTCTTCTTATAGGTATATCAGCAACGCTCTCTATATTTTTTAAACCAAAATCAGTAAATGATATATCCCTACCCCCTGTTTTTTCGTCTTCATCCTCTTCTGGCCTAAATAAATGCCCATACGTAGTATCATTAAGTCGCCACTTGTTCTTCATGCCGCCCTTAACAAGCTTAACTTGGCCTTTTGGGATGCCATCGCCATCACCTCTAGTAGCTACTCTTCTATTTTTAGGAAGAGGGGCGTATATATTTTCAATAATAAATTTTACAAAACCAATATTAAGCTCCTTTCCATCCATTATATTGCCATCCGCACCTATAGTAGAAGCACTATAATTATCATTATTTACTGTTGTAAAAAAACCTTTATTAGGAAGCCGCTCAAGAAGATCACCGATAAAAAGATAATCAACATTATCATTTCGTCGTGGGCCCTGCCGCGAGCCGTACTCCAGGCCGGTATCCTTATAATAACCAGTGCCATAAGGCCAAGCTGGATTTGTATAAGACGATGTTCGCATTTTGGTAGGGCCAAAGTAACTTCCAACAGGCTTGCCTTTAGAATAACGAGAAGATACTCCTTCTGGATCTTCGGTATTATAAAACCCACCATTCCACGAGCCTTCGCGGACTGATCGGCCTCCCCTCTTTACTAGCTTGCCGGTTAAATTATAATCTATCTCCATTGGGCCTGCGATTGCAGGTTGGCCGGCCGGTGCCGCGCCTAGCCCGGGTACATCTTTACCCATCGGCCGAAATCGATGCCTCGTAGAGCCGCGTGATCCCCCGTAGTCCTGAGTTTTAATGTCAGTCAATTTGAACCAGGTTCGCGTGCCAGTAGGAAAAACTAATGCTCTTTTTTCATCTAATGTTAAATTAAGATTATGCTGATCTTGACCTATTCTATAATGCGTTCCATAAGATTTCCAATTATTTCTTTCCTCTGTGGCCTGCATTCTATTTCCGATGGACCGGTCAGAATTACCAGCATTGTTGTTTCCCATATTAAGTATTCTACCTGTTTTAGGGTCAATTTGTACTGCATTAGATTGACTAGGATAAAGATACACAGGCCGGCCACCATACCCTAAATACCATCCCGTTTGTACAAACCAACCCTCAAAATCAGTTTCGGGAATGCCTGGCATAATAACATTGTTCTCATCATCTACCATATAATACGGGTCGTCGAAGCCAGTAAAACTGATGCCCATTCGAATGTCGGCCTGTTCAAAGCCCGCTTCGGCCAAGACAAGCGCATCGTCGGGAGCAGTGCCCGGGATGGGCCAGCGCGCCGCCAGCCACGTGGCGTCTGCGCCCGGCGTAATATAAAGGAAGTTTGCAGGTGGTGTTAGCCCAAACAAATCTAAAAATCCATTATAATCTGCTACATGATCACCCCCTATATTATTTCCTGTTTCGTTAATTTCTATTATTCCAGGCCGAAAACCATATTTATTGCGGCCATCTTCAAATGGCACTCCGCCATTCCCAAACACCCGCCACGAGGCCATATTAGGTGGTATTGCTGGTGTTACTAGCGTGCGACCGCGAGCTGGCACTATTACTTCGACGGTGCCATCTTCATCGGTCCGAATAACTGCGTCGGTGGCCGGTTCGTATACCGCTGCTGTGCCCTCGTCAGCAGCGGCTTCACCCAAATAGCAAGGGAGCAATCCTGACTCCCCCTCTGCAGGTCGAGGGAAGCCGCGGAAGCTGTCGTTCGGGGGCATTCTACTACGGGGGCCTTTTGGAAGTAATCCTAGATCTAAAATTACTCTAGGATTACCTTTAATAGCATTACCTCGTCGCCCCAAATCATATTGAAAACTTTTAAACTTCGATGGCCGATAATATTCAAGACCGAACGGCCGCGGCCCATAATTACTGATATCTGTAACACCCTTCATCCAATTATACCCTTGAAATTCATGACCTGCCACAGATGTAGAAAATCTTCTATACCATTGTTGTGCTACTTTAGTAGTAAGACGCATTGGTTGAGCGCGGCCCATATCAATTTCTAAAACATCATCAATGTCAGACGTATCATCGTAAGGAGATAATTCTTTTGCCCCATCTTTATCTTCACTTATAAGATCGCTATATCGACCCAAGCGCTTAATTAAATTATCTATCGAGTCCTCTAGAGCACTAATATTTTGCAATATATCTAAATACCTATCATTTTTATTCTTTAAGAGTCTCTCTTTTTGAGTTATTAGAGATAATTTTTCATTAATATTTTTTTGTTCATCTTCTACCGCTGCTTGTAAATCTTCTACATCCGCCTGGTGACTATTTTTCCACTGAGATTGCAGCCGCAATCCATCAGGCGGGTCAAACTCACTATAAGAAAAATTATCAGTAGGTATTCCTAAATTTTTCCATATTATCCATTCTAATTTAACTTGAGGGAAACCAAATTCCGGCTCGTATTCTGAAACTTCTTTATATATTTTTCCACTTGGGCTAAACCTAAATTTACCTTGCACAATCCGGTTCCAATTCTTAAAATTAGTAAATATTTCATCACCCGTCGCATTCAAGCCTGTTTCATATGAACCGCCCGAAATTGCTTCTATTTGTTTTTTAAGATCATTATTACCCTCTTGTATATTTGCAATTTCTTCTGAAACAACCCCTTGTGCTATTCTTTCATCGGATAAAGCTTCTTCATGACGGAGTTTTTCGCGTTCAGCTTTTGCAATAGAATCTGATAATTCTTCATCAACAGGAAAATCCGTTTCGACCTGGGCCCATGTGTTCGGTCTCCATCGGTTACTGTAGCGGTTCTCTTGGACAACGTGATTATCAAAAACTTTGCTTGTTAAGAAATCTAAATCAATTGGTTCATTATAAATGTCTTCTACTGTTCTTCCTTCGCTTTTTAACTCAGCAAGTCTAGCTTTCATAAGTTGCTGAAAGTAATTTCCTAAATATACTACATACATACCATGCCATTTTCTTTGAGTTAATTGCCATATTTCGCTAGATGATTTTCTAAATTCATCTACTTCCATAATAAAGGTTACTTCTCGGAAGCTGCCGAAGCCGATCGGCCCAATTGGCCCGCTCATCACTACTTCATAAAAAAATCGTCCGCCGCGGTCTGCTGCCTTATAAGCCGTAGGATTTAAAGGATCATATCCTTCAGGAGATCCGCCAGCTGGTATAACGTCTATTTTTCTACGATCAGCTCCTTCAAGTCTTCTGAACTCCGCACCAGGCAATTTAATTTGCACCTCTGGATCAGAAGGTGGTATTGCTGGTGTTACTAGCGTGCGACCGCGAGCTGGCACTATTACTTCGACGGTGCCATCTTCATCGGTCCGAATAACTGCGTCGGTGGCCGCTTCGTATACCGCTGCTGTGCCCTCGTGAGTATCAGTTTTTATTACATTATGTGTAAACCAGTCAGGTTTAAAAACCCAAAATGTGGGATGTTCCCTTTCCCTGGGAGTTAAAATTTTGCTATAGGCCGGAGCGCGGGGATTAATCTCTACTCGATGCCCGCGCATAGGTAAAATCGTATCTACTCCTTCTGGAGCTGGAAAAATTTTATTTGCAATTATATCTTTTGTTCGGCCACGCTCGCGAGCAACGGCCGAGATGCCCAATCCGAGCGCGCTGCTCTCGTCGATCACGATGCCTTCCGTTACAATTTTACCTACACAAATTTTATGAGTTACATCTTGAGGCCGCTGTCCTCGCGCGCCGGGCAGATCCAAGCCCGGCGGAGCCCAACCAGGGTGATAAGATACCATTCGTATAGTACCATCTCGTTGTTTTACTTCCTTATATGCGTCTCCGGAGCCGGTCCTCGCTCTAAACGGAGGCATACAATTTTGTTTTAATCTTATAACAGCACTTTGAAGTTGTTCATTTGTCGTATTTGCGCGATTTGTTTGACTTAATTTTTCTTGAAAAGCAGTTTTTAATTGGGAACTACTTTCATTTTTTAAATACTTAAACTGAGGATTAAAAGATGTATCACCTTGTCTTACTCTACTTCTATTTTGACTATTTAAACTTAATCTCATTGCTTCAAGTACCCAACCTAAATAATAATATACAACTTTAACTCTATAAGCTGTTACTTCCTCCGTAGCTGCCAGACCCTCACCTACTTCGTTGTCGGCGTCCTCATCCTCATCCCCCTCGATATCGGAGACCACCTCATCGCCACCCTGTACTACCCGACGAACTTGAATTTTTTCATAAGACCTTATTCCTGGGCCGCCCCAAGGAAAACCCCGCCTTTCTCGTCTTCTTACTTGATCCCAATAAGAGATTTGATTATATTCGCCTCTAGTAGCGATATATGTTATTTCGCCGTCCCCACCGGCAGCCTCCAATTGCTCCAAAAAAGGTAGAGCTTGTCGTTTATCCAAATCGGTAATATTTGGCGGCGATTCTCCAGTAGGATTACTACCAGCTTCATCTGACATTGCATTTTGTTCATTAGCTATTAACTGTGCGATTGGTATTATAGTGCCATCCGCTAATGTTACCTTTATTTGAGTAAAATCATCCGTCGCGAGATTTGAAGTAGTTGCTGGATCATAATCTCCAGTGCTCATCAATTTTCTGAATGTACTAGCAATGCTACCAATCCGCGTGGAATTCATAAACATAGATGTTTTATCCATAAAACCTACATTTATTTCTAACTGACCCATTTCATTAAAAGAAAAATCATAACTAGTTACATTTACTTTAACTGCTGACCAATATCCTCCTGTATTCATATTATCAAGACCAATTATCATCATATCTCTCTCACCTGGATGAGCAGTGCTTGGAAATTTTATTGGAGGCGGCGTAGCATCAAAACCTTCTATTATTTGAGGGTTGGACCACCCATATATAATAATAAATTCTCCATTCATTGTAGTTAATTTAGCATATTCAGGTTGTTCATCTAAAGTTTTAGGGTCATTAACAGTTACTCTTATATTAAACTTTCTACTACCCAAAGCATTAGTTTTACCATAATCAACCTGTAAATCAGTAATTCCTATACCACCAGTAGAATCAAATCCCAGCGCACCGGCTTTATCTGCTTCTGCAGCTGCTCCTTGACTCTTATATTCAGCCATCATAATGCCCTCTATAGGAACCATATTAAGTATAGATTTTTTTTCTTCGTCTTCAGTCTCAACCCCACCCTCAAAAATAAATAAGTCAATAAATCTATCTACTAATTTTTCTTTTATCCAGTCCCATCGAGTTGCGTCATCTGCAGGAAGCTTGGGTTGTTGATCGCCAATTTTATGTTCTTTTATGTATTCAGTTGCAAGAATATTATCGCCAGTACGAGTCAAGGGTGTGAAATAAATGGGCCTTGTATTAAGGGTACCTTCGCCAAACATTTTTTCATATTCAGTTGAATTAAAAACACCAATTAATTGTACAAAAGGAACTAATGAGGTTATATTTACATTATTTGATAACCTTCTATCGTTCCACCCCTTAATTATATCTGGTTGAATATTTGAAGTATACGTGGACGACTCCACACCTTTCTTCGCAAGCGTACTCCCAACAGTTGGATCTGCCATTTTATTATCTATTCCGTTCTTGTCTAATCATAACAAGTAAATGTTCTATATTATTAGGTATTTTTAATAATTT
>NZER01000355.1 GCA_002690445.1 Candidatus Pacearchaeota archaeon | reverse complement strand
TTAGGTGGTGGAAGTCCTGCTGGAGATAAACCTTCTAAACCTGAGGAGACTCCTTCAGAATATAAAGACCGAGTAATGAGAAATGAAATCTAAAAAACAAGATTTGCAAATTAAGATAGCAACCCAAGAAGAAGCTTATTGGACTGATATTAAAGAAAAGTGTGAAGAAAGCATATTTCAGAAGAAAAATTCTATAGAAATGGATAAAAAGTGTTTAAAACTTGCAATTAAGAAACTCGCTCTTGAAGAAGAAAAAAAGCTCAAAAAGTAGGAAGATTTAAATAGTTTGTTTTTATATTTTTTTTATGGCAGATGAAGAAACTAAAACAGAAGAAACTGAAGAAGCTAAAGACGATTCTAAGGAAGAAGAGGCTTAATAAAAATGGCAGATGAAGCAGTTTTAAAATGGGAATTAGAACCTGCAATTCCAATGACTTGTTCTAATACTACTGGAATTGAGAAAGGTGCAATTTTGGAAATTTCTGATCCTTTTACCGTAGCAACTACTAATGGAGATTCTGATAAAATTATAGGAATTGCTGCTGAAGAAAAAATTGCAAACGATGGGAAGACTACAATCCCAGTTTATCTAAGAGGAGTTTTCATATTTACTGCTGGGGCTGGAGGTATTACAGTTGGAAGGGCATTTAGAACTGATACAGCAACTGGAAGTGCAAATGAAGTTGTTATTGCTGCTGCAAATGAGGAAGGAATTATAGGAACAGCGTTAGAAACTGCAACAGATAGGGAAACATTTTATGGTTTACTAAATCCGATAAATCCAGTATTAGCATAAAATGGCAGACATAGCAGGACAAGCAGAAATTAGAGGAATTGATATTGATAAGTTATCAACAGGTTTTGCAGAAGAAGCTATTGTTCTAAAAAGTTTTTGTAATGTTTCAAATACTTCTGCAAGAGAAATTAGACATTATACAAAAACTGCTGGAATTTTAGATTCTACTGATACAACTGGTGTCACAACTTCAAGAGTTGCAAATTCTTCAAGTAAAGCAATTCCTGTTATCATAAATCAAAGCTGGACAAGAAATACATCTTATGTTAGAAAATATATGGTTGAATCTGAATTAATTTCTAATGAAGATATTAAAGACAGCGACCCTGATGTGTGGGGAGATACTATTAGAGATTTAACTAGGTCTGTTCAAAATCAAGTTGATGTTAGAATATTAGCTGTTCTTGGAGATACATTAGGAACTGGTGGAAATGTAAACACTGCAGCTGCAACTGCTGATGGTTGGAATGATGTTGCAACAGGAGACCCTATAGCAGACATTAATACTGGAATTGAACAAATAAGAGCTAATTCATATGATATTGGAAATCTAGTTATGTACATGAATCAAGCAGAAGAAAAACATTTAAAGAATTATTTGATAAGTGTGAAAGGATCAAGCATCCCAGAGTTTTCATCTGATCAAGTAACTAAAACAAAACTAATGAGCATCCTAGGAGTGAGAGTATTAGTAAGTGCAAATATGAGCACAGATACTGTTATAATGTTTATTCCTAACTTCTCTTGTAAATGGAAACAATTTGAACCTTTAAGATCTGCTGTTATTGATCTTCCATTGATTGGAAAAAAGATAAGAATTGCAGAAGAAGGGGAAGCTATTCTAGTTCATCCTAAATCTGTGCATGTTATAACAGACACAATAGTTGGTTAAAAATGACAGTTGAAAATTGTTTAAAACATTTAGAAGCTTATAAAAAACAAGCAGAAAATCCTATGAGTCCAGATGGAGTTCCTTACACAGGAGATCAAAGGAAGAATGCTATTTCTACATCAATACACAATATTAAAATGATGGAAGATCATATTCTTAATAGTGTAAAATTTGTCGGTGGAATAAAAAAGATTAATGGAATACAAATTGAGTTTGAAAGACAACCAATAATTGATGAGATTTTAAAAGAAAGAGAATCTGTTTCTAAAAAGGAGAAGCCTAAACCTAAGGCAAAGGATAATTAACATTCTTAGAAACAGTACCTTTAGCTGCTGATAATGTTACAATAATGGCAGACAAAGGTGTAGGATATGCCTACTCCATACTCGCTGCTTAATTCCCCATAAATGAGGAATACGCAGAAAATTCTGGAAATGCCAAAATTTATTAAGTTATGTTATCTAAGTAAGTGATGGTAATTCAAGAAGGGCCTTCAGAAGTTAAGCAAAAAGGTGTCAGAACTGAGTGGCCTGTTGAAGAAGGGTTAACAGCGGGGACTCAAAAACAAGAAGGAAGAACATCTAATCTTGTGCCTCAAAACTCAGTTGTGAATCCAGATGAACAGGTGTTATTCTAATGGCAAAAAAAGGAAGACCAACAAAAACTCAAAGCATTCTTAATAGTATGAAGCAAGGACCAATAAATCCTATTTCAAATGAAATGACTTTGCCTAATAATTCTGGAGATCATCAAAGAAGCATAAAAAGAAACACACCTATAGGGAATCAAGATTTAGTTAATAAAGAATATGTTGATTCTGAGATTGTAGATAAAGCATGGCTCAAAGCAACAAATCAAACTGGTCTGACTGGCGACAAATCCGGGAGTTTTGATATTAACACAACTGGCACAGGAAGATTCGATGGAAATCTTTTGGACGACTCAGATGTCAGGTCTATTGACTTAGTGAATAGAAAATTATGTTATGATGATTCAACCTGTGCAGTAGAATGGGGTGTTTCTAAATTAGTAGATACCTCAGATGATGATGCTGTTGATTGGAATTCAAGAATATTACTTGCCAGTGGGGGAACAGACACAATTCTTGATTGGGACACTGCAGGATTAGCAGATTTTAAAGATAGTGATGTAACAACAACTGGAGAAGTTTCAACACCTCAGGTAAATATTACAGGTGGAACAGCAAACATGTTAATATATGAAGATGATGATAATTTCTATTTAGAAAATCCAAACAACGAAAAAAACCTTATTTTTAGAATGAAAGACGGCGGCTCTTCTATTAATGCTCTTAGGTTTTTTGCAAATGATTCTATAATGCAATTAGAAAGAGCAAGTGCAAGTGCAGGCCCTAAAATAAGATTCAGAAATAGCTCAGGAACTCAATGGGAACTACAAGGAGGCAACACAAATTTTCAAATAAGAAGCGGAACAACTGTGATAATGGAAATTGATAGGTCTGGAACTGATGGACTTTTCAGTTTTTTAGGTGATACTTCAGGATTTCCTTATGGTAATTTCTGGGGAAATGATATTGCAGAAACAATATTAGGAACTGAGTTTAGTGCTCCTGTTATTGTAAGTGATAGTGACATTACAGCAGGTGAATTAAATGATGCAACATTCCAAAACAACCAAGAATTAGTCATTGGAAAGCCTGGAAGATATTTAATAAATTATTCTGTTAGTGTTAAAGCAGGAGTTACTCAACACATAGTTGCTGGAATAGGTGTTAATGGAACAAGACAAAACTGCGGACAAACTCATGGAGTAATGCCAGCAGGAAATGCAGAACAAAGTTTAAGCTCAACAGCTATTCTTGATTTAGCTTCTACAAATACAATTACAATAATGTTAGATAATGAAAGTGGAAGTGCAAGTCCAGCCAATGATGTAGATGTTGAACATGTCAGTTTATCTATTACACATATTGGAGGTACATAATGACGAAAGAAATAAACAAAATCAGCGACGAGGAATTGGAATTAGTAGAAACTGAAAGAACTATTATAACCAAAACCAGATTGCTTAATGAAAAGAAAGCAGTTGAAGATATGTTAGCCAAGTTTGAAGAATAGAAACATTTATAAAGTATGTTTCCATAGTTTTCATATGAAACATATACATTTAAGAATACCTGTGAATAGATTTTGGGAACTATGTAGGATTAAAAATAAACTCTCAGAAAAGAAGAAGAAGAAAATAACTTGGGAAGAGTTTGTATTTCTATCAGCGAGGCTGAAATGGTAAAAATTACTACTAAAAAGGAGGTAAAGCAAAATGAATAAACAGAATATAGCAATAACAAAACATGAAGATAAAACTTCACAGAATGGTAGAGACTACACTGTATTTGATACAAATCTTGGAAAAATGAGTTGTTTTGAAGAAGATATTATTAAAGCATGTAAAGAGAATGAAGGGAAAATCATAAGTGTTGATGTAGCTGAATCTGAGAAAGATGGTAAGACTTGGAGAAACATTAGAGGTTTTTATGAAGTCGTAAGTCAAGCAACTGAATCAATTGAAGCTGCCGGAGATACATTTCAAGAACAAGAAGTTCAAGAACATGTTGAAGTCGTAAAGATGAATAAACCTATGAGGAAAGAGTTTGATAAAGACCCTATCGGATTAGCTGTAGATGTATTTTGTGCAATATTTCCTGACAAAAGAGAGCAGGATTACAACACACAAATCAACAATATGAAATGTGCATGCGATATTGTAAGTGCTGCACAAAAATATTTTAAATAAGATGGAATTAAATATTGATAAAATATCTGTAACTGATGAGAACAAAGTAAGATATGTTTTTGTTATAAAAGGCAATATAATCTACCTAGAAAAAACAAACTTAGGAGAAGACATCCTAATAAGTGAAACAGAATTTGAGAGAGATATGAAAATGTTGCAAGAGATAAAAACAATCTTAAAGTTATAATTATTATTAAACACCCTCTTGGGTGTATGTATGGCAGACTTTTGGATAAGAATGGGTTTGAATCCCATTGATCAGGTTCGAATCCTGACTCTGCTAATACCCAAGTATACAAAAAACTCTACTATGGGCGTAGGGAATTGGGGGTTCAAGGTGGACGGGTAATCTTCCTGGCATCCCCCATTTATATTAAACAAGAAGTTAGGTACCACAAAAGTAAGTACAAAAAAGTACTTTGGTACCTAAACGGCGCATAAGAAAAGTTATACAAACAATGGAAGATAAATATTGTAATCATGCAGGAACTGAGGAAGACCCTTGTGAATGTGAATTAGAAGAAGATAAAGACCAATTAGAAGAATACGATACATAAACTACGCATAATCTTATCCGTAATCACAAATCATACTCCTTGGGGGTCTCTGCAGAGATGCCCCAAGTGGCCAAATAATTAACAACCTTATAAGAACAATGGAATATAGAAAAATAATAAAAAGATTACAACAAAAAAATAAATTATTAAAAGATAAATTGGAACTAATTAAAAAAAAGAAAACTCCAAGTGGATATACTGAAAAAGATATAGATTTCATAGTAAATAGTTACTTAGAATTAGCACAAGACATGAACAATGTCAGAAGTATCGTTAGCAGTAACTAAGAAATGCCTTATTACTGCTTTTAAGGAAAAACAATAACATGAAAACAATAAAAGAATTGGAAGCTGAATTTACACAAGAAAACTTAATCATAGCTAAAGCACTGAAAGAGGTGGTTGAATTGATTGATAGTGGAGATTTTGATAAGAACTGTTATGAATGTGATAAATGCTTTGATAAAGAAGAACTAAAAGCAAGGATAAATGGATAAATGAGTAACTTTGAGAAGCCTAAGACAGCTAAAGAGGATTTAGAGTATGCAATGAACATGCTTGAGGATAGTTTGTTTAAGTTTGTGTGTTTTGAAGACTCTTTTAAGAGATATTTGCAGAAAGCAGGGATATTAAGAGAAGAAACATGAAATGTGAGTATTGTGAAAGATCAGGAGCTAAAGCTTATTTTAATAGAAAAAGGTGTTGTAGGGCTTGTTATAAAGACTTTCAAAAGAAAAACAGACTTAAACGAATAGAAGGCTGGAGAAGAAGAACTGGAATAAAAGCAAGGATTACCAACGCCTCAAACAGATAGATTTATTAAGTTTACATACTTCAGCTTAGCCTGTAGCTAAGCTGATTTTGCTATACCGAATAACTCTTTCTGGCTGTTTGAGGATAAAACAAACCCCCCAAAGACCCTCATCCCCAATCTCTTTAAGAGATGACGACGAATAGCAGGGCTTTTAGCCCTTATTATACTGTCCTTATTTAAGGCCAGCTTGGTAATCTGCCTTTGAGGCAGCTTATTGCAGTTGCAACGCACGCCATGGGGCTTCAAGCCAAAAGCATTCCAAATATAGCAAGCTGAGGCTTGATTTTATGCATACACATCTACTGCCTGCTCAAGCCAAAGTTAGACTCATGGGCTTAAGACCTACAAGAACCAACAAGCCCATGAGCACAATGCCTTGTTCCAGCGATAGATGCCTATGTTACAGGGACTTGAAAACCAATGGTTTTCCGCCTTTCCTTAGTTGCTTGCCTGCGGGCAATAGCGATGCCACCCCACCCCACTACGCCTAACCCTGCAACTGGTTTCACCTTCAAGGCTGGAAACCCGTTGCATACTGGTTTCACTGCGGTGAAACCCGCACCCCCACCCCCCCTTAGCTCGCTCGCTTCGCTCGCTCGCACGACGCACTTGATATCGGGTATCCCGCGCTCTGAATTCCAAACCCCTAATCCACAATTTCCAATTCCAATACCATAACACTACAATATATATTTTCCAATACCCTAATTCTATAATAGTTCCATAATAGTCCTTAAAAGTATATACTTACACATAAAAGTATATGTCTATATATCATATATATATATAAGTATTGTTTTTTTGTATATATATATATATACTTGAGAGTACATATCTTTAAAAACTGAGGTATATAGATATATACATGGCACAAAGATTTGCACAACCATGGATTAAAACATCAGTTAATATTTCTCCAGATCTATATAAGTTGTGTAGACAACACAAGATCAAATTCAGTGAAGGATTGAGAAGAGGGATTAGTTTAATGTTGGCAGAGATGGGAATAAGTGAGTATGATAATAAACTTAATATTGTTAGAAGATGTAATGAATTAAAGATTAAGGCTGCTGAGTCATTACAGAAGCTAGCTGATTTAGAGAATGATAAATGACTTTGTATTTACATCTAATGGTGTATTTGATAAATCTACAAAAGGTAAAACTATAAGAGTAAAAGGATTAAGTGAAGAAGATATAATTGTAATTAAACACATGTTATTAGATGAAGTAAGAAAACAGAAAGCAAAGACTTTTAGATAAGAGCAATCCAGTAGCGAACTTCAAGAGCAAAAGAATAAAGCTTGGGTTAACCCCACTGACAAATTTTTAAAAATATGAAAAATAAATGCATAGAATGTGGCAAAATATTCTACACAAAATATAAAAAATCTAAATTCTGTAGGGCTTGGTGCAGGCAAAAACACTCAATAAAGAAGAATGGAAATTCAACTTGACAAATGGCAAAAAGAAATCCTAGCTGATGAGGAGAATCACATTTTACTAGGAAAAGGCAGAAGAATAGGTGCAACTCATCTATTTGCAATTAAAGCTGTTGAATGGCTAAGGACTCACCATAATAATCACCCTACCTCTCAGATAGTCTGCTCATCGATTACAGAAGGCCAGGCACAACTGATTATTGCATTTGCAACAAATTATGCTGAACAAAAATATAAAAAACTTGTTGGAAAAGGAAATGATAAACCAACACTTAATAGGTTAATTTTAAAAATTAATAAAAATAGAAGAATATTATTAGCAAAACCTGTTGGTGATACTGGAAAATCAGCAAGAGGATTTGAAGGACAAGTGCTAATGGTTGATGAAGGAGGATTTCAACCAGACTTATTCTTTGATGCAGCTAAACCCATACTGGCGACTACTGGAGGAAAGATATGGATGTGGGGAACATTTGATGGAAGAGAAGGATATTTCTGGAAAAGTTATGAAAAAGCAGTTATAAAAAAAGATCCAAAGGCAAGATATAAGGTTTGGGAAATGGATACTGAAACTGTTGCAAAAAACAGACCACTAAGTGAGAGTTGGACTCAAGAACAAAGAGATGAACTAATTGCTTTCCTAAAAGAAGAAAAAGAAGATATGTCTGAAATGTCATATGCTCAAGAATATTTAGGAATCGCTGCACTTGATAAAAGACAATTCTACAGTGACAAATGGATTGATAAAGTCTGTCATGTCGATTCAGATACTCAAATAATCCCAAAAGAAGGAAGAAACTATGGAGGATTCGACCTTGCCCGTATGGGAGGAGATGCATTTACATCAGAAATTGTTAAAAAAATCAATGATAAAAATATAACTCAAATAGATCATTATACAAAAAGAATGCTTCTAACAACTGATAATGAAAAATTAATAATGAATTACACAAGGAAATGGGATTGTGTACAATCTGGAATTGATGCAGGAGCAGGAACATTAGGAGTTTCAGTATTAGATCACTTAATGGAAATTGAAGACATGAAAAGAAGAATTATTGCAATGAATAACAGAGCAATTTCTATAAATCAAGAAGAAGGAAAACAAAGACTCTATAATGAGGACATGCATGATAATTTAAGAGCAATGGGTGAAAGAGGAGAACTTCATCTTTATAACTTGGATGAAATAAAAGAATCCTTTAGATCTGTGAGATGGGATATTGTTAAAGATACTCATGGACTAAGTAAAGTGAAGATTTCAGGAAGAGATACACACATTGTTGAAGGAATTATGAGAGCAACAGAACTTGCATCAAAAGACAAAAGTTTAAATATCTTTATGCGCTCATTTTAACATGGCAGCAACAAGTATTTTATCAACTGATGATGAAATGAATGCAATGGCTGGAGAGAATGTTGATGCAACAGGATTTACAGACCCAAACAAAACTGCATGGGGATTACAAGCAGAAGCTTATTTAGCTTCAATTTCTCAATATGATTGGAGTACAAATGTTGCAACAATCTTGGGTGTGGCTGCTGAAATGCTTTCTGAATATGTTGCAAGATATGTTGCTATGCAAGCAATAGCTTATAACATGGCTGGATTCACTTCTAGAATTGAAGCAGAAGATATGATAAATATACATATATTTAGAATGTTAGCAATAGAAAAAATTGTATCTGACCCAAGTTTTGTGGATTTTGTTTCAGACTCAAACGCTTAAAATGGCATTAGATTTACCAGGACCAAGTGGAATTCCAGGAATTGTAGGTGGACATACAACAGTTGGACCATCAAGTTATAGAAGTGCAGAATCAGCTCAAGAAGAAACATTTAAATTTCTAAGTGCTCCAGACTCAGATTATAACGAAGTACACACAGTACCAACTGGAAAAAGTTTTTATGTTACAAATATAATATTTAACACAACATCAACATCAAAACATGACCTTCTTTTAGCAACAGGAGCTGCAGCCAGCGAAGTGGATATTTTAATCGTAACATTAGATTCTGATGGAACTGCAGGCGCATCTAAAGATTTTAGTTTTATAACTCCTATGAAATTTTCTACAGGAACAAGATTATCATTTAAATCCTTAATAAATTCATCAGGTTCTATAATGTTAGTAGGATGGGAAGAATAAACAGCAGAAAACATTTAAATACATCAAAATACAAGGATTTACATGGCAACAATAAGAACTGGTCAAACAACAGATTTCTCAAATCAAGGAACAGAATTCACTGTTGCATCTCAAGATACTGATGGTGCTGAAATTAAAGAAACTTTCTTCATACCTGATTTTAAAAAATGGAATGGATATTATAGAAAAATTTCAGAGTTAAGACAAGTAATTATGAAGTTTGCATCATGGACTTTTGGAAGAAGAATTATAGCTGATGACAAAAATCAAAAAAAGTTAGACAAAATTAGAGGTGTTGGAAGAGAGAGTGCAAGAAGTGTTTTAAAAAATCAATGGATTGTCGCAATGATCTGCGGAGATTCTTTTGCTCATAAAATTAAAGATGAACAAGGAAGAGTGACTAATCTAAAACCTCTGAATCCTGGCAAAGTTGCAATTGTTGCAAATGCTGAGGGAATTATTGTTGGATATGAAATGCAAACACCTGTTGAAGGCACAAATATCAGATTTGATGTTGATGAAATTTATCACTTAATGTTCCAAAGAGAAGCAGATGAAATTCATGGAATCCCAATGCCAGAAGCTCTAGTAACT
>NZER01000354.1 GCA_002690445.1 Candidatus Pacearchaeota archaeon | reverse complement strand
GTGTGCTTTCCATCTTTGATTTTCCCAGTCTCACGGTCTGCGCGTGAAAAACATTCTTTCGCACCTCCACACGTCCAGCCACTAGGCAAGGAAAACGTCTTGAGTTTCAGTTTTAGTTTCTTTGCCAGTTTTTTGAGCTTGGCGTTTGGCTCTCCGAATTTCAACATCATGATAAGAGTCTAACAGATTAGCGTTTAAGTGTCAAGATTATTCGCCAGCGTTTCGACCACTAGTAAATGCTTTTTCGTCGTTGGTGTAAACTTCGCCCATTGAATAAACGTGGCCGACTCTACCGTACCGCATGGAACCGTCTTTTTTCTCCATGCCGTCAATTTTAGCTTTTGCCAATTCTTTTGCGCGTGTCATTGCGCCTCCCTTTTCGCCCTTGTAAGCATCTTCGTTTTCATTCAAAATCATAAACAAGAAAATATCTTGCATGGCGCGAGTAAACCGTTTCCAATTTGAGCAAAACGATGCCTCGTTATCAAAGACCCATTCCAACTCTCCGTTGGTGGCGTTGTGATTCCAAAAGGCATTAAACCATGCCTCGACCGTTTCTCCGTCTTTAGCCGCGATGAATACTTGAATAAATCCGTGGCTGTCGGGAATGTATGTGAGTTTTATATCGTCCATCATCTTCATAATAATAACCTATATCCTAGTTGTAGTCAAGCACATTCTGACCCTTTTTGTGTTTTTGTTTGCGAGTAAAAGAGCCTTTGCCCTTCTTCACTCTATGTTCACGGGATGCGCTACCCATAAATCCTTCTTTGCTTTTCCTTGCCTTAATTTTCATAGACGTAGTTTAACAGACTGGCAGAAAAAGTCGAGAATAAAATGAAAAAGTTATTCACATATGTGGACAGAAAAAGCTTGACAATTTCGGGACCGGTCCCGCCGGATGTCAAGCATAAAGTTTCTACAATGACAAAAAAAATCCCCGCCCGAAGGCGGGGGTGAGTAGGTTTTGACCTAGTTGTTTTCGACCTTCACGCCGTCAACCGTCACGGCCTTGAGCATTTTCTCAAGCCGCTTGGGGTTGTCAGCCGCAAGGTTGAAACGCTTGAGCAGTTGCCCACTGATGCGGTTCGCGTACTCAAACCGAGTTGACTCAAACGTGCCAACGGCATCGCCTGTCTTTTGGTCAACCAGATTGTCAGCCGTTAAATACTGCGTGGCAGAATTGTAAAGCTGATACAGGTTGCGGTCATCGCCAACGGAACCGTCAGCACCATCCTCGCGCGGATTATTCCACACGCTGTTGATACCCCCGCGCACCTTCTCACTGATGAGTCCGGTGTTCGCTTGGTTTTGCAGGGCGTAAATGCCTTGCTCTTGGGTGATGCCACAACGGGCAAGTGACGCAAACGTGTTCACGCTTTCACCGAATCGCGCCATCGCTTTGTCGATAGCATCATCGGTCAGGAGTGAGTCGAGGTCAAAAGACTTGGAGTGCTTGCGAAGCATATCCATCTCTTTTTCGAGCGTCTGCATTCCGTTGGTGCAAACCAACCGAAGCATACCCAACGCGAACGACACGCGCAGAGAGCGGTCGAATGAGTTTTGTAAGGTAAGGCGAAAGCCCATCTTGTCACCGACTTCTGGCACTTCAATATCGTTGCCCTTGAAGTCATAATTAACGCGCAGTTTCGCGCCACCATCAGTGACATAAATCTGGCGTTCGTAGTTAGTCAATCCCTTCCGCGCAAAAGCGGATTCGGCTTTGTCTACGAGGTCGGCGTTTTTCACAATACCGTAACGGTCAGTGTGGATGCCCAAAACCTCGTTGTTGTCTAGGCGGCGAGCCGCCAAGTATCCCGATTTCGCGCCGTCAGGGAGGAATAATTCCTCTTGAGCGACCTCGAAATCCCAATCTTGATTTACTGTTTGCTTTGCTGTTATCGGCATAAGCTTGGATTCCTTTTGTTCGTTGTTTCCTTCACTGTTATAATCTTACAGCATATCCGAATCACTTGCAAGCATTAAATGCACATAACTAGCATCTTTTTTAATTAGGCTAATTAAATGCGTTTATATAGGGTAATTGTTTTGGACGATATACCTGTTTTTGTAGGGTCAGGCATCAAATAGTTTCTTGTATAGAGGGAATTTCACATCGGAGAAATCGCCCCTTTTTAAGAAATTCGCACGGGCTGTGAATAAAAAAAGCTTGACATCTCGCGGGACCGGTCCCGGCGGTGTCAAGCATAAAATGAAAAAAGTTTGTCGCTCACAAATGATCGGCAAAAAAATTTGTCAATCAAAAAGTGGAAATTGTGATCGACAAAAAAGTTTGTCAATCAAAAATGATCGGCTAGGTTTTGAGAGCCAGTCTCATCTAGACAAGGCGGTCACGTTGAGAATCAATCTCAATTAATACCTTACCTCATAATCTGGCCAGTTTCTTTTTAACTATATTTCAGACTCATATTTAATGAGCTTATTTTATAACCTTATTTATAAACATAACCTGTTGAGCTTGCCACTATGCAGCAAGGCTTATTTATTATTACACTCCATGAAGGTAAATACAAAAAAAACCCCCCCCGTTTTAACACGAGAGGGATTCGATGATGATGAACGAACTGTGGACATTGCATCCACTATTTACATATTAGCCTACTTCCAGACTAAATTCAAGTTTATTTTTATTTATTTCCATTGTATAAAAGTTAAAAGCTTATTTATATCTAATTCATTTTTATTTAATAACGCCTCCATTGGCTTTTGTTCTTGTGCTACATATATATAACTAACATTATTTAGGTCATATTCTGTTTCAGCATATTTTACTTTCCAAGCACCAAGGTTGTATTTAATAATTAAGAATAATTCAGATTCATTTAATGTGCCGCGCCATTCGTACTCTGACATTTGATAAGGCTCATCATCTATCTTATATTTATTTCTTACTAGCCTTGTCTGACTTGTCTTTTTTAACTCCGTCAAGCTCATTGAGGTATTCCAATCCCTTCGTTGTGAGGGAGCGACCCTCCGGTTGAATCTCCATTAGGCCCATCTTGGACAGGTACATCTCGTAGTCCTTTTGGATTGCTCCTTTAGAAAGACCAGTGATTGCCGCGAGTTCTGTAAGGCGAGTTGCCTTCTTTCGAGCCATGTAGCGCATGAGGTTTAACTCCTGTACGGAAAGGCCCAAAGGTAGGATGCCGAGTTTATCCCGCAGTTCATCCCAATCATCTTTATTAAAATGAGTGCGACCCTTGGAGTTACAGTAGAGGCGAATCTTGGTTGCCATCTTCTGTCCCGCACGGGCATTACCACGGAGAACGGTAGAGAGATTCTCCAACGTCTTATCCTCGACGGTATATCCCTCAAGGCCCAGCATCACAATCTTGCCCAGTTCATCTAACTGATATTCTTCCAAGTCGATGCGCTCCATCCTGTCCATCAACGCATGAAAGATGCTCTGACCTTCGGTGGTGGCAAACATGAAACTCAAACGACTGTAATCAAACGTCACATTGTAATCCTCATAGGAGAAGTCATTGCGGTTGTTTGGGTTCGGGTTGGTGATGGTCAAGAGTGCCATCGTAACGTCCTTCGGTAATTCAGAACATTCATCAAACAGCACGGTTGCGTCTGTATCAACCATGTGCGGTATCACAATCATATTGAAAAACTGCTTCAACGATTTGATGGTGGAACAGTTAAGGGTAATGAGAGGCTTGATAGAACCGTCTTTAGTAAGGTTCTTTGCCATTGCCGTTGCCATCGTAGTCTTACCGCATCCGCGAGGCGCAGTAAACATGAGGTGTGGAATCACTCCAGTTGTCTGGTATCCATCAATGTAAAAGCCAAGTGCTTTTTTGACAGTATTCTGTCCAATGATATTAGGGAAGTAGGTTTCTTCAGTCATCAGTTTTAAGTATAGGGGATTTCCTACCAGTTGTCAACACTCAATTCGGGCGCAGTTTCCTCGTCATTAAGATTAGTGACTTGGACTGCGTTCGCCTTGGTAGCAGTTACCATTGGCATTATCATATTAGGAGTGGACACAACGGGTTGTCCTTCGATGCCCATAGATTCGGCAAACTTCCTACTCACTAGGATAATCGCGCCAGTAGGTAATTTTGAATTTAGTTCAGTTAGTGGTACTAGGCAGAAGCTCACGCTTCCCTTCTTACGTCCTGCACCCGACTTGCGTTTCTTTTTCTCGCTCATTCTTTAACCAGTATAAACGGTTTCCGAAATGAAGTCAAGTAAATAAAATTAATAAAATTAATAAAATGGGCTAATACATCTTCCCACTTACTTCTATTTCTGCTTCACTCTCTGCTAGTCTTCTTACTTCTTTAGCAAACTCATTTGCGTGACGACCATGTGGCTCCTCGATGATTGTTGCTTGCTTCCATCTACCACACGCATAAAATAACTTGTGCCATGCCATCTCATAACGCTGTGCAAGGCGTATACCTTCGCCATCTAATTTAATTATCTTTTTTTTAGCTGTCATCTTCCCTATATTGAAGTGTTTCCACAATAAAGTCAACTATATTAATATACACTGACAAAATAATTCATTAAATTTAATTAAAATTCAAAATAAATCAAAATAATTAGGAAAAATTATCTAAATCACTTTCTTTCGCGCCAAAAAAAGTGCTTGACATCGGGCCGGAAATCGGGGCTATATTTAGGGACTCTATATTTCGGGGCCAAAATGTTCGAAGTCAATTTTACTATATTTACAAGTCACACTGTTCGAACCTCATTAGCTATATTTAGGGGTCAGATTCTTTGAAGTCAATTTTAATAAATTAATTAATTTTAATTAGCCGCTAAATTATCTTTTAATTCTTCTATAATTTTTTTTCCAGATAATATCAGTCATTTCATTTGCAGTTTTAGTAACTTTGTTTTCTGACCACTCTGGATTATAGACATGAAGCATCTCATGTATTAAAGTATCTAAATATGCTTTACTTCTTTGTCTTGGGTCTATCTCAATTACTTTTGCATCAGAATATGCTTGACCTACTGCCTTTTGTCTACCTAATTTCTTATCAATTACTTTAATTTTATGGTAGTTAGCCATGTTAGTAAATACACTCCAATATATGATAACTGATTTAGCCCCGATGCTTATATTAATAGAATAAAATAATTAATATATTTGAAATAAATATAAATGTGCCATACCCATAAAATAAATGACAAAAAGTAATACCTTTATTCTCTTTGCTATTCTATTCTACTATATTTGGTACTAGGCTATATTTGAAGTTGTTTATTCTTTGAAGTTGTAGTGGGTAAAAGTGGGGGAAAGTGTAGAAAAAGGGGGCAAAAGCCCCCTAGAAAGGTAGATTATCGTCAAAGAAACCTCCGCTTCCATCTTCTCCGTCTGACTTGTCTTTCAAATAAATGAAATAAATAATCAATAATACCAGTAAAAGGGTCACTATATGTTAAGCTATATGTATAAGGTTGTAATTGTATCATAAGTAGGTTCCTTTTTTATATGTATTAGGTATGAAGTTCAGTTAATTTGCTGCAATTTTAATTAATAAAATTAGAAAGAGGGAGTGAGGTTTAATCCCCACTCCCCTTGAGCCTCTAGTAGTTGTCCGAGTCCTCTTGGGCTTGGGCGTAACCAGCGGCGTATGCCTCATTCTCCTCATCGGAGTAGTCGTAGTTGATACCATCGTCCAGAGGGGGAGCGTCGATGCTCTCCATGTGTCCTACAACCTTATATTCGGCTGTACGCAACTTCTGGCAATCGCAATCATGCGGCACACTGACCACATCAGATGGGTCAATTTCCACAATCATTAGATTGCCACCGTTAGAGGCATAACCCTTGGCATACTCGTAACTACCAGCGTGAAATCCGCTTGAGCAACCCATGTTGGCATCATCGCAAACACCGTTGCGAATCATGCTCAAGGTTTGTCCAACCGAGTTATCGAATTTACGACTGTAAAAGTCCATAAAGTCGTTGTTCACGCCTTTGTAAGCAAGGAAGTTGCCTTCGGGCGTAATGGGCATATTCTTATGCTCCAAGAACCGATAAAGTTCCTCTGTGGCGCGGCGTGATGGATTTGCCATCAGCTTAC
>NZER01000353.1 GCA_002690445.1 Candidatus Pacearchaeota archaeon | reverse complement strand
CCCCCCTCACACCCCCCACCACCCTTCCCACCCATCCACTTAGGTGAATGAATTTTTTAGTAGAATTTTTCTAGACGCTAAGATAGAATACGCGCGTCACGATCCGGGGTGCCGCGAATGTACTAGTGGAACGCCCAATCCACTAGTGCCGAGATGGCATATCCCTAGTGCCACAATGGCATTAGTGCTTGGCACGAGTTTTGCTTATAATAGCGGATTTCGTCTATTATAGGTGGCACGTATCCTGTGCACATTTGGGCACTAGTTCGCCGGCAAAACGGCCGAATTGGACCCCGCCAGACGTCCATACGGCCCGCCTAGCGCCCGATCGCCGCCGGACCACCTAGGACCCCAACAAAAATAGATCGTCGATTTGGGGTCTAGTGGCATGAATTTTGCTAGTGGACACGTAAGTACTTGTTTTTATTGCACTTATCCACCATTCTGCTCAAATAACCCACTATAATTCTAGTTATAACACCCAACTAGTTGTTTTTATTGGATTTAGGGCTCGGTGGGTCAAATGATCTAAGTCGGCCGTATCACCCACCTAGCCAAACCCGTGCAAATACAATGGGTTATGGCAACTAGGGGCGTAGTACTTGGGGATATGCCCCGGTGGTTGATTGGCACGCTAGTTGCATGGTTGTCGATGTCGAGTACGTTGGATGCGATGCAAAATAATGTGAAAATAGTACTTGACAAATCCGAATGATTGTGTTATGTTTGGAGTACGTTGATTAAATGCAAAAAACGCGAACGAACGGAGTACCCATGAACGAACCCATCTAGCACGTGATTGCAAACCGGGATGATCCCGTCGGTCGGTCTAGCGACCGTTGATTGGTACTGGGCAACATTCCACCATACTAGATACCATAACCCCGTTGATTCCGCCATGGGGCCTAGTCCTAGCCTAGATCGTCGATTTGTCGGATCTAGCGATTGTGGCCAGTACTCGGAATGATTCGAAACGCTAGCGTGGTGAACCTGCGCGGTGATGCGGTCGGATAACCGTACTGGACACGGATGAAATCGCGGCAATGATCAACCTCGACGTTCAATGTTTGCACCCATACTAGGCGATACGGATAACCGTTATCAAATCGGACCTCACTTTTTGATGGTGTGGCCGACTGGACTGGAATATACGATCCACCCGATTTATGCGTACTCCCGATGTTGAAACCAACTAGTTCAAACGGGGAGTACTACGCATGAAACGTCGAATAGTAAAATGCATGACGAAACGGGAACTCATCGATATGCTTGCACCTGTCGATGATGATATGGACGTGTTAGTGCAAAATCCCGAGTTAAATGGGATTGAATGTCAATGGTGGAATATTAGGTTGGTGGATTACACGGAGGAATGCCAGCCATGCCCCACTACGGGCGAGAAAACCCCAGGCGTAGTGCTTTACCTGGGTGAATGGGCAGGACAGTAGTAATGGGTTAGGAGTAACGTGGGAGTATGTATAGATTGGGTGGATTCTAGTCAAACCCTCGAAAAGCCCTAGTTCTCATGTGGGAGTAAGTAACCCCCTAAACACGGGAGTGAACCCATCATGAGGACTAGAATGATGACCCCTATGCGGATGGTTGAGTTGCTCGATTTACAGCAACCGATTATTGAAGTGGCGGATAGGCACGCACATGGGTTGTTGGATAAGTACCAGACCCATGACATGACTGTGGATGCAGTACTACATGATGTAGACGCCGAGGAATTGTCGGAGATCATATACGACTGGGCTAGGCGTGCCACGTTGTCGAGGGATCGGTATTTTGGGAAAATGAAGGAAGTTGCCATAACTCACCGGGAACTCATTGATGAGTTGCTAGTGAAGTAGTAGTGTAGTAAAACCCCAAATGGGGACTAGGGCTTAGTAGTGGGTAGCACGCGGGACTAGGGAATTATTAGGCTCCTCGTGTGATAATTTCACATGAGTTGGGACAAATCCAACCTCAAACGGGGAGTCATAGTGATGACTAATACAACAAGCAAGAATGGACAACCGGCAGCGATCTTGTCGTTCACACCATCGAATTACTGCATGTCGAGTAAGAGTGCTGGGATTAATGCTTACGTCGATGTGAGATTCAATGGCGCGACGGAGGATCAGTTGGTAGGCTTGATACGTGAAGGTGTGAATCGGGCCTACGCTCGGGAGGTCGCTAGAAAAGCGGTCGAAGCCAAGCGCAAGCCGCCGGAGAAAAGGTCACACATGGAAAACCAGGCGATTGTCCTCGCGGACAAAGCGAAGCGAGACGGCCGTGTGATTTTCGAGGTGAAGACCTGGTACGGTCAGCCTAGGTTGGTAGTGGGCGCGCCGCCGGTGAAGTCGGAGAAGGACATCTTGCGGGAGATTATGGAAGATGAGGGTGTGAGTGCCAAGGAAGCCGCAGTACTGTGGTTCAAAAGAATGCAGGCCAATGCGGAAGAGTTGGACGAAGACGTGGATGTAGTCGGTCACGATGTCGTGACAGCGTAGTAAAAGACATGCATGAGGGGCCTAGTGATTCCCTAGCACGCAAATGCATACGGTCCGCTTTCTTTCCCATCATGCAGTAAAGTGGAAAGGAACCGGGCATGAAAGTACGTGAGGCCATTAAACAGTTGGCGGATTTAGATGGGAATGATGAGTTGCTGATAGGGGTATGGAGTGATACAGGGGCATACAACAATTACATAGCGGCCAAGATATGCCCTTGGGAGAATGGAGTATGCGTTATTGATACGAAGATTGGAAGGGATCCGGATCAGCCTAGTGAGCCTGAAGTAGTGGATCCTGATAGTTTCGCTACGAAGTTATGGGTCGAGTTGGACCAGCGTGGGAAGGTAGCGAATGTCTATCATCGGGGAGAAGTGGTTGCCTCGATTCATGATCCTGAAGATAGGGACGGTAGGCTGGTTACGAATGCCTTCGTGAATGTGGACAGGGTCGTCGTCCATGACCAAGAAACGCATGAGACGCTGAATAAGTAGTGGGATTAGGGGAAGGAAGCGGGCTGTATGCAAAAGAATCCGTCGAATTGGTGCACATTTGTGCATGCCAATATGCTATTTGCTACTTGCTACTTGCTACTCCGCTACCCCATACCCCATTTGGGGAATAATCACATGAGTTAGAAGGGTCCAGGGGGCTTGAGGGTCCAGGGGGATAAGGTCAGGGGGCTTAGGGTCCACTTATTAAAAAAAAATATTTTAAATAAATAAGTATAAGAAGAGGAGACCTTATTCAAGGAAGGCTTAATCAAGGACCTCTTATTCAAGGAGGTGGAGTCCACTCATGTGATTGGTCCAAATATGATGGGGGGCGTAGGGAAGTAGCAAGTAGCAACATTGGTAGTAGCATATTGGGGTGCACGTTTGTGCACGTGTTTGGCGTTACATTCACCTAAGCCAAGGAGATTTAGTCAGATGGACCATGTTTTGGATGAGTTGCTAAGAGATTACGATAAAGCGGAGAAGGACTGCCGGCAGGCCCAGAATGTCCTGCGAGAGAAAAAGCACGACCTGACGATGGAAGTCATCCACAAAGGCATGATTGAGTGCGTCACAATCAATGTGCAGAAGTTGCGAGTAGCACTACATAGGGGATACTAGGCGTTCTACCACCAGGTTCAGGAAGAGAGCGTAGAGAAAGTCTGCGTGGATTGTGGCAGGGTGGTCAGGCTAAGGCCTGACTATGAGTGCTGTAATGCCTGCGCGGATCGGAGAGAACAGGGATTTGGACCCTAGATGAAGGAGGAACCATGGAAAGAAACACAGAAGGCTACACTCTCACCGAGTGGCAAAACGCAGTGAACAGGATTTTGCTGCGCAAGATCGGAATAGGGATCGGAGATCTGGCAGATTTCTGCATCTGGGACTGCTGGAATGATGATATGAGTCCTGAGGATGGGGCAATGGAAGCGATTCAGAATGATGATCTGCCTTGGGAGGAGTGTCTAGAGGAGTAGTTCCGCTCATGTGATAAAATCACAGGAGGGAGGTGAGGCAACTCAATGCCCATAGACACCGTAGAGAGGATCTCGCCGAGGCTAGAATGTCTAGTGGACGACTATGGGCTCCCGAATGTACTGGAAGCCCTAGAAGTAATCTGCGAGGAAAAGGCGGATTTTGCTAGAGACAACTGGCAGGACTATGAGATGGAAGAAGGGTGGAGAAGTGCTGGAGAGGCGATAGCTCAGGCACTCGCGACCTTGTGAAAGAGGGAAACCACACACAAACTCACTGAAAGGAAGGTGAACTATCAAACGAGTCGAGATCCTCGAGCACAGGCTCTATGCCACGCTGGCTAATAGAGTGATCAAAGGATACTTCGCGAAGATCCAGGCGATTTATATCGTCAGGAATATCTTTCCTGAGGACAAGGCGCCGGGACTCAAAGAGGCGAAAGAGCGCATAGAGGCCATGATGGATGTGCTGGAAGATGAGAGACTACACGTCGTTAGGCCGCCAGTGGAAGACCGGCCCTCCTAAAGGAAGGAAGCAGGAGAAAGCCTTTTTCAGAACTAGTTTGCTAGTTTCGCCGGCAGTCCGTATATTACCATTATATACGATGCCGCATCCATTCCCCTAATCCATGGAGATCCCGAGCATGACAGTAAAAGAACTAGTAATCAGGCTCTTGCAAGACTACGAGCCTTACGCAACCGTGCAGTTTCTCGAGCGGGGAGACTCTGATTACCATGATATCAGACTACTCGAGTACCACCCTCACACTCCAGACCATGCAGTGATAAGCATAAAGGAGGCCAAATGAGCAAACTCAAGCCCGGCGAGATGCTTTACTATCGGGAAGACGCTGCCGGCACCGAGATCGAAACTCAGCACATCCCACCTGACCAGCTCACGAAGACGCAGTTGCTCTTCCGTGAGGCAATCCTGGCACTCCAGCGCGTGAAGGTGAAGGAGGAAGCAGTCTAATGGCGACCGAATGGCTCAGCGAACCACCGAATGCCTGCGACCTGTGCCGCAGGCCAATTCGTATGATCTTCATCGATGGTAAGACGTCAAGCGGCCCTTGGGGGAATATGTGCCCAGAGTGTCATAAATCGGAAGGAGGAGGACTAGGAACAGGACTAGGTCAGCGTTACGAGAAGCAAGACGATGGCAGATGGGAGAAGACGGCAGGGTAGTAGTGGATGGAAAAAGGTTGTTGACAACTCATAAAAAAATGCGTATATTATGTATACGTTTTAGGCCGCCCCGCGGCCTAGCGCACTCAACCCCCTAATCCACAAGGAGTCAATTCTTATGGAACTAGTTAGCAGGTATGGCGGGAACGGGAAACTCGCCGGATATGACCTCGTATCGGAAGCAGGCGCCAAGTTTGGACAGATGGACATAGTGGACGACACGCTATACGTCTACAACAAGGGCGGCAAACTGTTCATTCTTGAGGAAGAATACGAGGCCCTCAGTAATCATACTGGCTTCGCCATCGAGGCGGGCCAGTAGCACCACACCCTGGTCCACGGGAGTCTGTCCTCTGAGACCTACGGGACTATTCATACTCAGTGATAGGGATGGCTTTAGGGTCATCCGATTGGCAGGCCCTGTGGGCCGCTCCAAGGAGTCATAGTACTATGAATACTAAGTCCGGTGAACTAGTCGGCGCTCAGCGCTTTAGAAACCACCTCACACTCAGACTCAATCGGCTCGTGAGTAAGAATGAGTTCGAGAACCTGCTTTACACGCACCAGGTCGAGCCAGTGGATCGAAACTTGCCGGAGGATCGAATCAGTCGGCGACTGTTCAAGACCGCAGACATGGAGAGGATCGTAAATATAGCCCTCGCCGCAGAACAGCAGAACGGCCAACCAGCACCTGAACCAGAAACCCCCGCTCCAGAACTGCCGGTCCTGAGTCGCTCCGTGAACTACTCCATCACGAAGGAACTTCTGTTCATAGGAGACATCGGGAAGGTAGTAATGGATATGAACGCTAAGATTCCTGCCGGCGCTCATGTGCTAGTCAGCGTGCTGGAAGTAGTGAATAAGGAGGACTAGTCCTATGGTCACCGAGCCCCTACCCCCAGCCAATCGAATAGACATCACCCTCATCAAAGATGGGGAGAAGAACACGATATCTATCGCGGACCAGGGAGACCCAAAGATGCATAATCTTGGGGATATCTACGACTCCCTCGTCACGATTCTAGTCAGGCTCGACTCCACAGATACAAGGCTCTATTGGTTAGGCAGGCCTACATGATTAAACCTAGGTTCCACCACAACCATAAGAGTCAAGACTCCTTCAACGGAGCTAGGCTAATCCAGGCCCAAGACGAGGCGGTCATGTTAGGCCAGACGAAGTTGTATCATGGGAAGCGCTATCCAACGCTCGTCAAGGGAGTCACGGTCTGCGTTCTAGAGAACGATGACCATGAGCAGGTCGCTGTCGGCTATGCGTTCTGTTCAAGACGAGACCAGTTCTGTAAAGCCATCGGGAGGCAGATTGCTGAAGGCCGAGCGTGGAATGTAGCAAGGAGGGATAAGACGCAATAACCTCCTCATGTGAAATAATCACATGAGATCATAATTGGGAGGACAGATCTTGTGCAACAACACTTGATTTCTGTGCCGGAAACTCCGGTGCAGGAGGACAACCACTCACGCGGGGTGGAGTCCTCGTGCTGCACAACTGTTGTAGGGGCTAACGCGGTAGGATCAAGACACAGGAATCTGTCCTCCCTTTTGTTCTAGTGAAAGGCCTTTGTGGAAACTTTTGAAGACTGGTTCGAGAAGACCTTCGGGAT
>NZER01000352.1 GCA_002690445.1 Candidatus Pacearchaeota archaeon | reverse complement strand
GCCCCGCCCAGCCTCGCCACATCGGCGGCTGCATCGGCGGCTGCCAATGCCCAGCCGAAAAAGGGGATGGTTCTGAGGAGCATTTTTCCCGCCACTTTGCCCGCCACTTTCTTGCCCATTGCCTTGCCCAGGACATAACCTCCTCGCGTATAGTATCCTTTCCCTCCAGCCCCGCCCCCGAGTTGCTCCGCTAAGAGTGTAACCCCCTTGCCCATTGCCTTCACGTGTTTACCCCCTGGTAGGGGTATGCCAGAACTCCCCAGAGCCTTAGCCAGATATTGCCGCCCCGCAATACCCCCCACAGTTTTAACGGTGGTAGATACCACGCCTGGTTCTATCTGTGCGATAGTCTCGCCCACATCATCCACCACATCGCGCGCCTGGTTCACTATACCCCAAGTATCAAATACACCAGCTGGCGGATATTGCCGGTCTACTATATCGGTAATCCCTGAGGTTTCGGTGATGGTGGTTACTCCATCTTCAACCGCCGCTACAATCTCATCCACGACATCAACGTTTACTTCCACGGGGGTCGGAATTGACGGGATTACGGCGGCAACCGCATTTTGCCCTTCTGTTTTCAACCGTTCGTATTCCGCGATAACGCGGGTGACGATATCCTCATCGGATCGTTGGAACACCCCCATTGCGCTTAACAGTTGATCTATATATCCCCGCACCGGGTCGGCTGCTGGGGGGGTGGTTGCGGGGGTTTCGGGTGATAATAGCGGGGGTAATTCAAAAAAAGTTGGTGCTACGCCCTCTGATAACTGGGCGGGGAATATTGTTTCGGTCTCACTTTTTGGGCGTAATGTTTGGGCAAGTAACAATGCCCCCGCCCCTATTAGTAAAATATCAGCCGTTTTCATTATCTAAATTTGATCCCGCGCTAGACTATTCACATCTTCTGGGCTGCGCCATAATTCAATATCAATTAGCCCCGCCGTAACCGCGGCGGCACCGTCCAGATTAGTGATTAAAAGCCGAGTAATTGCGCCTATCTCATCGCGCCCCGCTTGTCGGATTACGCCGGCGGGTATAATTAAGAGATCACCCCCCGCCCCGTTCAAGGCAACCGAGATATCAACCCCATCATTATTTATTACTAAAATCGTGTCCAGCGGCGAATATTTTTTACTTAGGGGAAATTGGGTATTCAAATCAAACCCTTCACTAGCCCCAGCCGCCAACGCGGTAACATCCCAGTGGTATTTTGGCGATCCTTCCTTTAGGGTTCGCCGTAGCCGTTGAAGTCCAATTCTTTGAACATCCGATAAAACCTTGGAAACAGTAAAACCCATTATATTCCCTCACAAAGTTTAGAATTCGGGGGCGGGGTTATTAAGCCGCCCCCGAGATAGCATATTTTCAGGTGAAAACTGGTATTACTGGTAAACGGTGATGGGGATCTTGAATGCCGCCTGAGTTTCTACCACTAGCGTATCTGGTCGGTAGTCTAAGGCAATTCGTGAGTCTTCGCCAACGAGCGGGTACTCTATTTTCTCTGGTAGAGCAATCATCTGGTTTTTGTCTATCAATGAGGCATCCGCTATAGCAGCAACTAACCCGTGCAGCCCAACATCCGCTAATTCAGCAACGGGGATGGTTTGGGTTCGCCTGGCATTCTCTTGGATCAACCGCAGTACGCCTACATCAAACGCCGCGGCACTTGCGGCGTAAAAAAACATGTAGCCTTGATTATGCGGTGTCGCGGGTGAACCGTAGCCCCAGTGAACAAATTGCTGGGCGGGTATGGTCATTTCCCAAATGCGCCAATAGGTGCCAACAGCACCGATTAGGGCAAATACTTCGCCGGCGGTATTAAACGCCGCGTCCCCGTCTACGATCTGTACATCGGTACGATATCCTTGGCGCGCTTGGACAGCTTTACCGCTCCCGGATCTCAGCCCGCCTAGATTTAGGTTACCCAGTAGCGAACCGAGCGCACCACCCATAGCCCCCACGCCCAGAATTGGGACGATAGGCAGCATCAGCAATAAGGTAGCCAGTTTTCTTATCTGTTTTAGTATATTTCTCACTACATCACAGCCTGACTATTATCGCTGGGGGCGGCATTAGCCTGAGATGCGGCACCGACAATCGTCTGAAATCCAAGGACGGTTGCAATAACCGTACCCCGAGTTCCCTTAACCACGCTGCCAGCTAACCCCGCGCCAATTAACCCGCCTAGTAACCCGCTTCCAGTAAACGCAGCCGATAACGCATATACTACACCGCCAGCCAAACCAACGGCATAGTCAAACGCCGACTCCTGTATACCTGAAATTGTGGGTGTTCCGATATTCTTAATAGTCTTATTCCTCTTCACATATTTAATTGCTGGTGCATCGTATAACGGCGCGGCGTCCGAACATCGCCGCATTCCCAACAATCATACCCATATTCTATATACTGGGTGGGGTTTTGTCTAGGGCTGAGTGTCCCGCGGTGGGGGGGGGCTAATCCGGCTAATCTCAACGGGACGCATCACCCGCCAATGGCGGGATCGATCCACCATTACAAAGTGATATTTTGGTAGTTCCTTCACCACATCGCCAAGGCCTTTCCTGAGATCGTTCAAATATAGAATATCGTTCTTTCCACCAAGCTGAAATATGAATAAATAATCGGCTATTTCAGTCAGGTCTGTGTTTAGCTGGGTGATACGGCGAGCGATATACCCCACCGACATATTGAATTGGGGATGCCGCGCCCAGTCGTTCATATCAGCCAGCCCCTGAGGTAGCGGGGTGGGTTTAGGTTTTGCGTAGCGGTTCGCCTCGTCTATAATAAACATCCGATAACGTTTATTCGCTTGTAATAATTGGATTACCGCCTCTAATTCGCCAACGTTTTGTCGGTTCTTGGGCTGGTACGAATGGAACGCGGCATCAGCCGGGGCCTCGTGCAGGGTATCATAATATAAACACGCAGTTCCGTATTGGGTGGCGATAAACTGGGATAATATAGACTTACCCCCGCCTTTGTACCCGAACACCGCCCACGTTTTACGGGTAAGCTGCAACGGGTTAGGACTATTATGACTCATTATCGCGCCCCCCTCTTGGTTTCTATTTTAACCAATAAACTTTTAGCTTGAGATATGGTAACGGGTAAAGCTAGCAGAGCTTCAGCGAGTTGTTTGTCACCCATCCCCATTGTTTCCAGGGTTTTACACGCCTTAATCAATCCCGCTAATAATTCCCCAAAATCATCACTCGCAGCCCCCTTACTGGCGGGCATAATGGGCGCGGGTATCGCGCCCCGTGGCAATGCCCGTTCCGCGGGCTGGTTTGGCATAACGGGCGGGTGGTGATCCGCAGCCACGCCCGTGATCTGTTTATAACTCCCCAGCAATTCGTTGATCCCCTTAATAATTTCGGTGATAGTGTTAAAAATCGGGGGGGTCTGGGTAGAGGCTGCGGGGGTGGTATTCAATGTTAATAGGTCGTTGGTCGTAACGTTTACCACGACAACCCCCGCCCACACTCCGAGCAGGTGGGAATTGCCGCCCCTAAACTCGCCCCGCAATTCCCACACTCATAGATATCTTGTTCCTCGCGATCCAATTTCAACTCCAGCGTTTCCGCGCGCTCGGCAAGTCCGGAAGCGGGCGGGTCGGTGGTTGGTGTGGGCGAGGAGGCGGGTGGGGTATTCTTAGCAATTAAATCGGGGGGTTTCAACTCCAGCCCTTCCCGTTGCGCCGCCTCGGATAATTGCCGCAACAGAGACGCGGTAGTCTTAGGTTTATTTTTGGAACCAGTGGTTCTAACCATTTTGTTTGCCCCCGTTCGTGATATTCATTCCTTTTATATCGGCTTTTTTAATAAAATCTTCCAGCCGCGGGATATTATCCACAGCCCCGTAAACGGGTTCACAATAAACCCGGGTAGCCACGAGATTAAAGCGGCTGATCTGGGTCGCCACGGCTTCAGGAACTCTAACCGTCATTTGATAATTCCCGCCATCCTTGTAGATAAAATCCAAGACTATGTTAAACGGCATCTCATTCACCTCCGTATAATTCTCAAAATCAAAAGGACGGCGGGGCATTGCCGACTCGCCGTCCCTTTTCGGTTGGTCGTACTCTATACTCAGTTATTTAATATCGTAGTACGGGCTATGCCCCGCCGTTTTGGATGGCACTCGGGTGATCGTCCCGGTAAGAGGTAACAGGTTATCATCTATCGCCTTTTGGACTTTCTGAACAACCACAACCCCCCCGCAAATAGTAGTTCCCGCAAATGATCCCCCATCAACACCAGCCGCCCCAGAAAACCGTAGCAGTGCAAAGTCACTCTTACCTAAATCAGTCTCATAATCCCTAAAAACCGCCGCATCCTCAACCATAATTTCTTGATCCAGTACCGAGGATAACGGGTAGCGATCGTCATCGGGATAGAACGGGGCGCGCGCAACGCCCCCGTTGATCTGAATATCCGAGAAATTGGGCTTTCGCTCCACGGTAGCCCAGTGCGCTGGTTTTGTTTGGTTTTGTTTTGTTACCATTTTTCTTTACCCCCCTTTTGTATTTAGTACGAACCACGTCAAACATATCATAGATCTATGTTATTTGTCAAATGTGGTTTGCAGATTATATTCTAACGGCTTAGATCTATCACCCTTCCACTCACGTTTATCATCGGCATATATCAAATGTTTATAAATATCTACCCAAACATTGGGGGTATCCCCGCTTTTAACCGCTTCACGGTACCGTAACGGTTTAGCATAATTCCACGTTTCCAGTTCGGCATTGATATATGCACGTTTGAGCGATAACAGACAGCACGCCCCCGCGCGTTTTGGAACGCCTTTGTGGGTATCCCCGTATAATTTAGGCCGATGATATAAAATAGGGTCGCCTTCAATATCTAAACTCCATTCCCCTAGCCCGTCCCCAACGGGAATACCAACGGCGGGGCGGGTTAGTTTAAGGCTGTCGGTATCAACATAGATTAAAGCATCGCGGTTTGCCAGCATCGCCCGATATAACTTTATTCTGGCGTATGCGGTTACAAACGCCGATACCGCGGGAAACTCATAAGACGCCGGCTGGGGTTCACCTTCAACCTGAACCCACATCTCCCCGTGATACTCAAATAGCTTTACCCTGGGGGGCAACTCCTCGGGATAGTCCGACAACCGCCCAAAATACTCCTGATGGTTACGCTGGGCGAACTTACCATATAGCGCATTCCCCAAACGCTTGATCATTTTATCCATCGGGATATTATTTTGTGTTTTATATTCCAGCCGCTTAGCCCATATAAAGCGGGCATAATCCCTGAAATAGAATTTACAGCGGGCGTAGTATATAAATGAATAGACTTCCACAATTTTATACCCGTGCCGCTCCGCTTCTAATAATTCTACAGATGTCCAGCAGCCCGATAACGTTCCCCGCGGGAACTTTAGTTTACCCCCCATTCTAACGGGTAGTAATAGGGGATCCAGATCCGCGGGGGTTTCAACCCGAACGCGCCAGATCCCCATATAATCATCCAGATAACGCCGCCAATTCTTAGAGGGGTGATTGATAAACTTGCCCGTTAGCATATCGGGGAATTGGCAATCCTGCATAATGGATAGATACATAGAATTAACATCATAGCCCCACGTAGGTAACGTCCCCCGTTGGAATAATTCAGCCCGCCCCCCGTAATAGGCATCACGTTCATATAGGCTCATATCTTCATCGTCCCGAGTCCAATAGTCAGTAAAAAACCGCATCGTAAACAGTTTCAACGCCGCGGAACCCACCGTTAATTGCAGGGGAATGCCGCATTCGTAGTAGTAGAAATCCTCAAGAAATGTGCCTAGGTGATATGTAGCCTGCGCATCGTTACAAACTCGGCTACGGTAATCAGTCAACGCCCCCTTGACTACCCCAAAATGAGTCCCTAGGTTAAGATATCCAATCCAATCCTCTAAACTACCCTCACAAGGGTGGTTTAATAAGTCCATACAACGCAGCCCGTTCTTTAGTTTTAACGAAATAACCCGTTGCCCCACGGCTAAAACCGTGTGATGGTCGGCAATAGTATCCAGGAACCACCTATCATAACTCAAATTATAGAAGATCAGTATGCAAGAATTACGATCAAGGGACATTAGGAAATTAAAAACCTCTGACAAATTAGTAAAATACGCATCTACCCGCCGCGTTGTCCACCGAACCTGAACCCGCCCCCCATCGCGGTATGACGTGCGATAACGAACATCGCCAAACAATCCCGCACATATAAAATCTCCCGTTTTGGGATCATTCTCAAAGTCCAATGCTAATAGTGGATGGTGTATCCCACGTTTACGGTTGTACCGGCGTAATTGTCGGCGCATAATACCCCCCTATTGACTAAACTGGCGGGCTTTGGGCGGTTAGAGTATACGTTATAATTTCCCGCTCCAATATCTGCTGGAGTATCCAATTAGAACTACCAAGTCTATTTTGCGCTTCGCGCACGGCTTCGGGTTCCATAACCTCATAGTCTACATCCTGATACGCAAAGCTGAACCCCTGC
>NZER01000351.1 GCA_002690445.1 Candidatus Pacearchaeota archaeon | reverse complement strand
TCCCGCCAGTCCTGGCTATAACGAGCACAAAAAACCGCCGCCTCCCCCACATCTTTTTTCGTCGCCCGCCCCTTAATATTCACAAACGGACTTCCCGGATTAGCAGTATGCAAAACCACCTCCCCCGCCCCAATCTGCTCAATCAGCTCCTCATTATTTTTAGCAGACTTCCCCCCCAAAACTTTCTTCCCTGTTGAAGTTTCAAATTCTCTGAATTTCATACACTACCATCCCAATAAGACTTTATATTTTTAATGGATTCTGACTTATTTGTTTATTGAGAGGACATTATTTCTGGATAACATACTACCAAACATTTATATAATCTTTCTTACATATCCTACATGTAATAAAATGAAAATAAAAGAAATAAGGACAGCAAAAATAACTGATAAAGGCCAGGTTTGTATTCCTAGTGTAGCAAGAACTTTAGAAGGATTTCAAATAGGCTCCAAAGTTAGTATAATTGTTTATGAAGACAAGGTGGAGATAAAACCTCTTCAAAAAATAAGTGAAGACCTTTTTCCAGCATTAGCAACAGAAGAAGTTCTTGCAGAAGCATGGGATACTCCAGAAGAGGATGAAGCATGGAAAGATTTGTAGATTATGAGAAAGGAGACGTTGTTATTTTTAAATTTCCTTTTGCTGAAGGAGAAAAAGTAAAGAAGAGACCTTCATTAGTTGTTGCTAAACTTAAAGGTAATAGTGTTATACTTTGTCAAATTACAGGACAACCAAGACCAGACCCAAATATACTTGAATTGAAAAAAAGTGAATTTCAATCAGGAGGAATTTCTAGAGATAGTTATATTCGTCCATCAGTCTTATTTACAATTAATAAATCTAGGATAAATTACAAGGCAGGAAAATTAAAACAAGAGAAAATTAAACAAGTTGAAAAAGAAATTGTAAAAGTTTTTACTCAATAAAATTCCCCCCTAAGATTATTTTTATACTCAAAAATATATATCAACTCACAAACTTTTAATCCGCTTCAAAGCTGCCCGCACATTCTTGTCCAACTGCCCCATACTATCATCAAGCTGCTGTTTGTTCTTAGTCCCAGTGCAAACCAGTTTCCCGTTGCTGAACAGCAAAAAAGTCGCAGTCGGCTCTTCCAACTTATAAACAAGCCCAGGAAACTGCTCTGGCTCATACTCTGTATTCTCCAGCTCAAGAGCCAGCAAATTCAAATTCAAATCAAGATTAATACTCCCGCTCGCAACAATATTTTGCACAGTTATCTTCGGCTTCTCAGTAACCTTGACATTAATTTTCCTCAACTGCTTAATCACCTGCTGAACAACTTCCTTAACCTGTGCAATTGACTTAGTCCCAGTGCAAACCAAATTCCCAGAAGAAAAAACTAAAACAGCTGACTTCGGCTTCTTAATTCTCAAAACAAGCCCAGGAAAAGTGTCAGGATTATATTCAGTATTGGGCTGAGTTCGCGCAAGTTTTGTAAGCGAAACATCCTTACCAAGAGAAGTCGTTGCAACAATATTTTGAACTTTTAAAGGATCTTTTTTACCTGCCATTAGGTATTTAAAAACCCAAACCCTTTATAAAGCTTTGGTTTGTGCTCGTCGGGGAAATTTGTGTTAATTGAAGATGCTTTAAAAGTATTATTGCATTGAAGAAAATATTTTATAGGTGAAGTTCAATAAAAAGGAAACAAATGGGAATATTCTTGGATATTAAGGAAGCCATTCTCTCGATTTTGCAGCATAGCCCTCAAGCTGGTTTATAGCTTCTACAAGTTTTGTAGCATCATTTCTACCAAGATTTTCTACAGCATAATCAAACTCGCTATGAATAGAGTTGCCTATAATTAAAGGGCTCCTTATTCCCTTCAGTTGCAATTGGGTTCTTAGTTCTTCTTCGATTTCTCCTACTGCTTCTATTTCCCTATCAGTTCTCCGACATGGTGCTAAATATATTTCTACTCTTTGAGGTTTTTCTATCATATATCTTTAGAAAGTTTTATTGTTTTTAAGGATTGTTGTAATTGACCTCATAGACAAAAAGCTACTCACTAGACTGTATTTTTTCTTCACTTCTGTTTTTCATAATCTTCCTCAACCTCCCCCAAAGTCGCAATATCCCCCTTGCCCCTATCAGGCCGCAAATTTTTAATCCGCGGAAATCTCAAAGCATAACCAGACGAATAAGTCGGACTCTTCTGAACATTCTGATACAAAACAGTCACAACAATTTCCGGTTTAACATCAACCTTCCGCCCGTGCTCTTTTGTAATCAATTTCTTCAATTTCTTAGTCATCTCTTTAAAAGACAAACCCTCTTCTTCTTTCTCCTTCAGCCCAGTTGAAACCTTTCCAACATCTTTTAGCTCATCACTATCTCGGCAAGCTACATCAAAACTTGTCAACCATCCCGCCCGCTTACCTGTCCCCCACTCAGCCCCAGTAATAACCAAATCAAAATCATTATCATCTGGCTTCAGTTTAACAGCATGTCCAATCCGAGCCCCCGGCTTATAAGGCGCAGACAATGACTTAGCCATCAAACCCTCCTGCCCCTCTTCCAAAGCTCTCTCAAAAAACTCTTCTGCTTTTTTCTTGTCTCCTGTAACAATCTGGTCAGCCAGAGTAATTTTCCACTTTTCCTGTTTCACAATCTTTTTAATTAATTTCCTTCTCTCATCAAACCTCTCGCTAATTAAGTTCCTCCCATTATAAAAAATAATATCAAAAACAGTCAACTCAATCGGAAGCTCCTTCACAAGTTTTTCAATATCATATTTCCGTTTAATTCTTTGAGAAACATACTGAAACGGCTGAAACACTTTTATCTCCGGATTATACCCAACAGCTTCGCAGTCAATCATAAAACTATCACCCTTCACATGTTTTTCCACATAATCAACAACATCAGGAAATTGCCGCGTCACATTATCCAACCTTCGAGTAAAAATACTAATCTCTCCCTTTTCATTTTTATTAACCATCACCCTAAAACCATCATACTTAAATTCAAAAGCAGCTGGCTTGCCAACAATCCGAAAAGCATCATCAACATCCTTTGCCTTCGGGAACAGCATAACCTTGACGGGTTTGCCAGGTGAAAGTGCAATACTTTTTAATTTATCCCTGCCCCCGCACGCTTTCCCAAAAACTTCTGCAAAATCAGTTGACTTATCATAAGCTCCCTGCACTATTTCAACAAATTCCTTTTTCTCTGCAATATCTTTCGGAGAAAAACATTTTTCAACAATAGCATCCCGCAAAATCCCGCGCCCCACCCCCACCTTAAGATCACCCAGAACAGTCCGCACTACATATCTTGCTTCTTTCGGACTAGCAGAATGAAGCAGTTCAACAACCAATGAAATTTTCTTATCAACAGCTCCCTGCCCCTCCAGATTAGGCAGCTTCTGCAAGTTCTGCAAAACTTTTTCCACATCAAGTTTTTTTGAAAAAAGAGCAGTCTGCTTTTTATCCCTTGCCAAATCCTCGGCTGCCTTCCCCAATCCCCCCAGCTCCTTAAATTTCTTCACCACATCTTCATCTTTCAACCCATAAGCCCGCGCAATAGCTCTAATCGCCAATTGCCCCGAAAGCCCCAATTCGTTTTTATCATAATCAGCAAAAACCTTCCCCTGCAAAAGATAAATCAACTCGGGTTCATTCTCAATCATCCCCAAAAAATCCGCCAAAATCCGCGTCTTCTCAAGCCCCTTGCTAGTTCCTTCCAGAGCCTCATACACCTCGCATAATTTCCCATATTCCATTATATACTATCTAATCAAGACTTTATATTTTTAATTGATTGTCGCAAATAACTACAGACAAATTACCACACAAATATTTATATATTTTAATCCCATCCATAATATTATGAGCAAGTTAAAAGATTTTTATGTTGAAGAAATAGGACACGATCCCCAAAAAATAGAAAATTCTCCTTGGTATCTTTCTGAATTAGCATTACATGGAGCAGTAGAAGTTGATGATTTTCTTATCAGAAGAAATCATGATTTTAGTCATGTTCAAGAATTAGCTGAAATCTTAGGAAATTACCAATTGAGAGATACTGACACTGCCCTTACTGAGCCCAATTTTCCATATCTCCCCCTATGGAGAGCTGTTAGAAAAAGTACTGATAAAGATATCCGCTCGATGTCAGAACTTGCATCAGAAATGAGGATATTCAGAACTGAATTAGAAGAGATTCCAGCGAATCCTACCAGGTTAGAGGCGCTTCGCTCTTTGCTACGTGATTTATCAGTGGAATTTTCTAATGAACAATGCCATAACCTCCCTTCTCGTTTAGTTGCGTAATTTGCCACATCACTACTCCTCAAACTTATCAAAACATTTATATAATTCCTCCAGTTAAAACAAAAATGGAAATAACAGACACAGAATTTGAAAAAGAAGTAATAGAAAAATCAAAACAAGTGCCGGTCCTAGTTGACTTCTGGGCAGGATGGTGCGGTCCGTGTAAAATGCTCAGTCCAGTTATTGAGAAAATTTCACAAGATTATAAAGAAGACAAAATCGTCATAACAAAATTAAACATAGAAGAAAACAAGCAAACCGCAGAAAAATACAACATCCTCTCAATTCCATCTGTCAAACTTTTCAAAAACGGAGAGATTACTGGCGAATTCACCGGATTCAAATCTGAACCAGATGTAAAAGAATGGATTGATTCTAATTTATAATTCGTCCCCCACCATTTGCCAGTAATTTTTTCCCTCCGCATTTATCTCTACACCTGTACGAGAAACCTCATAATAATGCGGAACACGCCCCTTTCTTAATTCCCTCCGCAAATCCAAATTCCTCCTTCCAGAACAACTATATTTTCTCATTTAATTTCCTCTTCGTCTATTAGCTCGCAAACTTGGTCTCACTTTAGGTGCCTTTATTCGAGAATTTCTCAATCCCCGCGCTGCCAGCCCCGCACTAGTCAAACCCCGCACCGCCCGCCCCCGCACCGCCCCCTTAGTCACAAATGAAAGCTGCTTATCTTTCTTAATCTCTGCCTTATCCCTATCAACAAGAATAACTTCATAAAAATAATGCATCCCATCCTTTCCAATATTATAAGAATTTAAAACTTCCATATTTCTGTATTTCCTCCCAACCCGCTGCTCTGCAATTTCCTTATAATTCATTTTCAAATTTTTCCTAATATGCAGTCTCTTTGTTCTCCTTCCTTTTTTCGGCCTCGTCCTCTTATGCCCGCCCCGCACCAACCGAATCCGCACAACAACAACTCCCTTCTTCGCCTTATAACCCAGACTCCGCGCCCGATCCAACCGCAGCGGCTTCTCAACTTTTACAATAGCATTACATTTACGCCACCCAATCATTCTCTTCCTCAAAGTTTCCTTGTCCGGCTTTTTCCATGAATTTCTTAAATATTTCGCAACTGCCATGTTTATTATTTCTAAATCTAATTTATAAAGTTAATGAATGAGCCCGCTAGGACTTGAACCCCGAGCAATTAGGTCTCAACCAATTTTAAACTCATGAGACCTGATTGCGAGTTGGACCTCCGCAGGGGGTCATCTAATGAGCTCGCTGGGATTTGAACCCAGGACCCCCGCCTTATCAGAGCGGTGCGCTACCTGGCTGCGCCACGAGCTCATGTATTAATCATAGAATTCCAATTTATAAAACTAACCCCTGCCCGCTTACCTGTCAACCCTTTAACTCAACCACTAAAACATCCTGTTTCAAATACCATCCAAGAACTTCAACTTTCAGCGGAATCACCTTAACATAACACTTATCTTTAGAATAAGCCCGAATCTCAATCCCCTCCTCCAGCCTTGTAATAATAACATCATCCTTTCCCCGCACCCCCGGAACATTAATTTCATAAACAATTTTGTCTGACAACCTCTTCACCTTAGAATCTGCATCAGTTCTCTCCAAACCTTCCCGCCTTTCTAATTCCCTTTCAGAAATCACTGGCATTATCATTTTTTCTTCTTTTTTTTGCATAGGCATCTGTTTCACTTGCGGTTTTCCAGTTGAAATTTGAATCTTAAAACCCCGCCCGCCCCCGCCCGGCTGCACCTCACCCATATTTCCCATCTCCTTTTCCAACTGCTTCACCAAGGAATTCATAATCTTATTCAACCCAAACGGCATTTTAATTTCCGGCGTCGGTTCCCTTTCGATTACATCATCCCGCCCAAGCATTCCAAAATTCTCTTCGTCTCTCTGCTTTCTAAAACCCAACCCGCAGTAAGGGCAATAACTAAATTTCTTTTCAATTTTCTTAGCGCAGTTAGGACATTTCTTTTTTAACATATAATTAATCACACACACCTCTTTTTAAATATAATGTTCAATCTTAGCTTTCAAATGATTCAACCGGTGAATCTCCCTAACCATCCCTGTAGCAGGATTAAACTCTCGAATCATATACTGCTTTGAAAAATGGCTCACATGTCTGACCTCACGCAAACTACGAGCAGCAGCAGCGCAAACTAACAATCGCGCACCACTAGAAATCAAAAACACAAATAAAAGTGCATTCATAAATGGAATATTAAGAGAAACAACCACCGCCCCAATCCCCGCCCCTACAAACAACCCAATACCATTCAATAAATTAAAATAAGAAATTCCAAGACCCTGCTTCTCCTCTCTCACTGAATCATAAACATAATTATTTGTTGCTAAAAAAAATCCAGCCCACCCAAAACCCGAGATTATCTGGGGAACAGTAATCAAATAAATAGGGTTTTTTGAAATCAACCATAAAAAAGGAACAAGCGCAATTGCAATGCAAGAAATCCTCAAAACCTGGATATTGCCAAACCTATCTGAAAATTTCCCCCAAGCAGGATAAAAGAATAACTGGAACACCGAACCCGAAACAATAATCCCCATAAACCAAACATAAGAAAGACCCAGCCCGCCATCAGCAATTGACTTCAACATATAAACAGCAAAAAACGGACCAGCAATATTAGTCGCTACCCTCATAGCCGAAGTAAAAAAAGTAAACCTTCCAAAAGGAGTTCCCCGTCCCTTTTTCAAAAAATCCCAAAAAGAAAAATAATCTTTTTTATGAACTTTAAGACGCGGCTCATAATGTCTAAAAAATAAAGCAGTAGCAATTGTCCTGCACAACATTGCAAGAGCAAACAAAACTCCAAAACCTATCAAAACCAAACCAAGAGATTCAAATTTATCCAAAATCAACGCACCAATAACAATCGTCGCTAAACCAAAAAAACCAGTAATCCGATTTCTTTTTGAAAAATATTTACCCCTCGAATCTTTAGGAACCAGAGAACCCATCCACGAAAACCACGCCGGATGCGCCACCCCCCCAAAAATATAAAACAAACCAATTGACCCAATCAAAAACCAAATTGTATATACATAACCTTGCGTAAATAAATAAGCTGAAAAAATAATCGGAATAAACATCAATGCCTGCAAAAAAGTAGAAATAATCACAATTTTTTTCCTTGAATATTTCTCAATCAGTCTAGAAGCTTTTAACTGGGCAACACTCGGCAGCAATCCCATAACAGAATTCAAAATTCCAATTTGGCTCGAAGTCGCATTCAAAGCAAGAGCAAAAGGCGAAAAATAAGAAATCCCAAAACCACCCATAGCCGAAGCATAATTCCCCTCAGTTATACTCCCATCCAAACTCTTGTTAATCTTCGCTGCAATTATCGGATGCTTCTGCGACAGCTTCTCTTGAAAACTAGGCTTTTCCCTTCTACCCCTTTTCATCATATAAAAGATTAGATAAAAGAATATAAAAAGGTAGCGATAGTGAAATTAAAGGAAGATGAACTTCAGGAAACCTTGGTTTCCTAAGGCGCTGGTGGTCTAGTGGTATGATGCGAGCTTCCCAAGCTTGCGACCCGGGTTCAATTCCCGGCCGGCGCATTTATATTATTAACCACCACAATTAATTTAAACTTCCTATCTCGAAAATTGTATGGCAGAAAGAAAATTACTCTGGTATAGATTATCAAGCGCAGTCCCAGAGAGACACCGATACAACTTTCTTATCATAAATGACCCAAGAGAAATTGGAATCATAAAACAAAAATTATACGAGCAATTAAAACCAGTAATAGAAGAAAAAACCATTGAAGAAGGAGTTGTTGAAGGATTGCATTTTAAATTATTAGACCTTGAAACCACAGCTTCAAAAGTGGATTTCTCCAAAGTTTACAAAGGTAAGGTAAGGCAAGACCGCAGATTAAGACCGCGGGGGACCTCTGGCGGCTGGAATGATTTTGTTAATTTAATTGCATCGGGGAGAATTTAGTTAACCTTATTAATCCCATTTTTCTAATCAAATAATGGCAAAGAAATTTTATGTAACAACACCCGTGTACTACCCGAACGATATTCCGCACATCGGGCACGCATACACAACAATTGCAGCAGACATAGTAGCACGTTTCCATAAATTAAAAGGTGAAGACGTCTTTTTCTTAACAGGCACAGATGACCACGGAAAAAAAATAGTACAAGCAGCAAAAAAAGCAGGACTTCCTCCTAAAGAATTCATAGACAAGCTAATCCCAAAATTCAAACAAGCATGGAAAAAACTTAATATAAAATATGATAGATTCATAAGAACAACAGACAAAGACCACGAAAAAATTGTTCAAGAAATACTGCAAAAAGTTTTTAACAAAGGTGACATATACAAAGGAGAATACGAAGGTTACTACTGCACTGGCTGCGAAGCATATTACACAGAAAAAGATTTAGAAAATGGCTGCTGTCCAATTCATAAAACAAAAATTGAAAAATTAAAAGAAGAATCATATTTTTTCAAACTTTCAAAATACCAAAAACAACTTTTAGATTTATACAAAAAAAATCCAGAGTTTATCTCGCCAAAACATCGAAAACAGGAAATAATCAACAGAGTAAAACAAGAACTTCGCGACCTTTCTATTTCGCGAGCTAGCTTTGACTGGGGAGTCCCCTTGCCCTTCGACAAAAAACACGTCACCTACGTCTGGTTCGATGCCTTATTTAATTATTATTCTGCTGCAAAAGAAAAGTCAAAACAAAAATACTGGCCTGCTGATCTGCACCTGATTGGAAAAGACATAATTTGGTTTCACACTGTCTACTGGCCCGCCTTCTTGCTTTCAGCTGGCATTCCTCTTCCCAAAACGGTTTTTGCCCACGGCTGGTGGACATTTGACAAAGAAAAAATATCCAAATCACGCGGAAAAGTAATAAATGTTGAAGAACTAATCCAAATCGCAGGAGTAGACTCTGCAAGATATTTCCTCTTCCGTGAATCTTCATTCGGAGAAGACGGCGACTTCTCAGAACAAGCACTAATAGACAGACACAACAACGAACTCGCAAACAAACTCGGCAACCTCATTTCCAGAGTTTCAGCACTAGCAGAAAAATATCCCCTAGAAAAAACAAACAACTCCCTAGCAAAAAAACTCAACCTTAAAAAAATAGAAAATCATTTTGAAAAAATCGAAATAGACAAAGCACTAAATGAAATTTTCGCATTTATTGACATTTGCAACGAGTACATCCAATCAAAAAAACCTTGGGAAACAAAAAACAAAAAAGTTCTTTACGAACTTGCAGACAGCATAAAAAAAATAACAATCCTCCTCTCCCCCTACATCCCTGCAACCTGCGAAAAAATTGCAAAACATTTTAACTTCCCCTTAAAATTCAGCGAAATAAACAAACCTCTGGCAAATCTTAAAATTAAAAAATCTGAAATTTTATTTCAAAAAATAAAACACCAATAATGGCTCGGGAACCAAAAAAATATACACGCAGACAATTAAACAGACTCAAACATCTAGACATTCTTTACCACCAAGCCCGCTCCCCCCTAAATCCATCCCCCCCAACTAACGACAAACAAAAAAGAGACCGCGCCTATCAATCCTTGAGAAGACTTATCATAAATTCAAAACAGCTCAAATAAAAACCCACCACAATAATCCTTAAAAACTCAAGTTTTTTAAAAAAATAATGAAGTATCTAGACTTATTAACAGGAGATATTTTAAAAACAAAAAGAATATTAATCAGAAGAGGGAGTCGCAAGGATATTAAGGATACTCCAGAAAATACTGCTGTGCCACTTTATGTTATTGAAAAAGACTCTGGTAAAAGTAAATGTTATGCACACTCAGATATAGAACTTTTAATAAGATTAGCAGGGGAGTTACAATTAGAAACCTATCCAGTAGAAGCAGATATTCAATTTGAATCTGATGAAGGTTTATATCCAGATAGAGATCCAAGATATGGAGTTGAAACAATTCTAGAACTACAGGGTAGGTTAGTTGGAAGACAATACAGAGAAATAGAAGAAAATCCAAATCCTTTTACTTCAAGAGTACGTGATGTTTTGACTATGGAAAAAGCTCAAAAAATAGGTGAACAAATTAAAGTTCTCAATCACGATAATCCTTAAAAACCCCCTAAAATTCCCATATTTATGATAACACTGGAAGGAAATTATTCTCGCTCCAAAGGATATGTTGCAAATGTCCAAGATAGACTTGTTAGAGCATTAGCTGATGAACCTTATGACGTAGATCTTTCCAAACCAGAATTAAAAGGAGTTTGGAGAAAAACAAGAATAAGCACTGCATTATTTGCTAAACTAAAAGCCACGCGCTAGAGGGCGCATGATAATTCTATTACATTAAGTTTTGATCCAGATGTATACCAAGAATTAGGAAATGCTGTTCAAGACAATAACATATCTGACATAGATGGTTTATTAAAAATGCTCGGAATATAAAAACCAAACTAACCAAACAACTTACCCCACCACCCCGCCCGCCTCTTAAAATTCACATTAGTAATCCGCCCATTCAAAACCTTTCCTGCAATTTCCTTGTATTTCCGTGAAACCTTGCTCCTCGGATGAGTATGAATCACAGCATCTCTTTTTGTCAGCGCTTCCTTAACTGCCTTGTCCTCCGGAACCACACCAATCAAAGGCGTCTCTAACATAGATTTAATAGAAGACAACGGCATCTCGTATTTTGCATCCTTATGCCTCGTCACAATCACACCCTTAACATCCTTGTTCATTTCCTTTGCAACCTTGACCGCCTTAAGAGCATCAGTAACAGCAGGCATTTCTGGATTAGTTACAATAATAATTTCATCAGATGCATCCAAAACCGCCATAACCTCCTCCCCAAAACCCGCCGCCGAGTCAAAAATCACAAAGTCACAAAGATTAGATAATTTCTTCGCAATCTCAGGCAGTTTCTTAGTATTAAACTTTGTCAGCTCCTTAACACTCAAAGAAGACGGAATAATTTTTGTCCCAGAAGAATGCTCATAAATAGCATCCTCAACATTTGCCTTGCTCTTTAAAATGTGGTTTAATGTCACCGGCACAATCGGCGCCCCAAGCTGCAGCCCAACATTAGGCGTATTAAGATTAGCATCAACTATAATAACTTCCTTCTCCATTAAGTTAAGAGCCACACCAAGATTAATTGCAGTAGTTGTTTTCCCAACCCCGCCCTTACCCGATGTTATCATGATAATTCTAGCCATTTTCAATTTTTACTAAGAAAGAATTTGCTTAACTTCACTTATAAATCTTTCGAGCACCTCCGCGTACTCACCTAATTTTTCCATATTTATCTCAGTTATCCGGCTCGCTTCACTAATTTTCAAATTCACATTCTTCCTAAACTCTCCCTCCCGTTGTTTATCCAGATCTGGAACTTTCTTAAAAAATATATAAAGTGCAACAGTCTCTTGAATTGCAGGATATTTTTTAAAGTATTTTTTCACAAACTCAACCCTTTCCTTAGGAGATTTTGGCTTTCCAGGAATCTTTTTAGCCTTAATCCTCTGCTCAATAATGCAGTCAAAACTAAGCTCAATCATGCTCTTCCACCGTGCTAACAAGTTTAGAATAACATCGCAAGTCTTAGTATATTTTAGACTTACATACAACAGATGGTCTGCACTTGTCTTCTCCTTAATAATCTCTGAAATCATTTTCAAACAATCTAGCGCGAAACACTCCAAAGTAAACAGGGTTTAAATATGTTTAGTTATTTTTTGCATCTAACTTAATCCTGATTTTTTCTTAACATCCTTTTAAAGAATAAATTTTCTTTTTGACCAGCACTTATTTTTTCTAATTCATAATCCTTTAACAATTCTATTAATCTTGCTTCACAATTACTTACAATACTTGCTGCAGAAGAAATGCCAGAAACAATAAATATAGAAGGGAGATTATTCGAGACTATTGATAATGTTGATTGAATAATCTCCCTTTCTTTATCATTAGCCTGAACAAATAAAACATGTTTTTCAATATTTTCTAAAATATCCAAAATATCTTTTTTAAATCTATCAAGAGAGATGATATTGTCTATAAGTATCCCGATATATCTATTTAAAATTCCATTCTCAACAAATTGCGAGATATGTAATCCCTTAGCCTCATATTTATTAAAGATTTTTGTTCTTAAATTTTGTTTTCTATCTAATTCTTCTACCTGTTCCAATTTCCTTAGTGTAAGACCCATCTTCAATAAAAAAAGCATTTCTTTATCTTTTATATGTTCTTTGTAAAAAGAAAGTTCTCCTGACCTATATTGTTCTTTTACGATCTTTATTGTTTTTTCATCTTGAATAAAAGCCAATCTTTTGTCTTTTAGTTTACGTACGAAAGTTTTAATCTGATCTGATGACCAACTAAGAATTCCTTTGATTGCACTCTCGGTAGCATCCTTTATCAGATCAGAAGACATCTCCAAATTCCTCCATGAATTTGGAAAGGCTTAACTCATTATCATCTAAAATTGTGATGCTTCCAAAAGGTATAATGACCATATTTTCAATTTTAATGGGAATTTCTAAATATCTATCTAAAACTTTATCCCCATTTAAATCAAGCACAATTTCTCCATCTGAACTATACCCAATCTCTTTTAGAAGCTGAATTTTTGAATCTGCAGAAACACCTTTTAAAGACATTAATTCCATTTTTCCTCTTTTGAATAAGGATAGCATTAGTATTTAAATATTTATGCACTGATTTCATAATGTTTTACTCAAGGAACAAAAAACCCTTACACCGCACCCACACTCTTTGCACAAGACCAAGTAAACTCAGCAATATAAGTTGAAAAATCTTGAAAAAAATCTTCAACTACTAACTGTTCAACTATTTGAATATCTTCCTCTTGTCTTCCACCTGCAGCTGTCCTTTGATAAGCATCCCTTACTTCTCGAGCTTTCTCTTGTCCAATCCTTTCAACAAAAAATTTTAACTGGCAAAAGCCCCGGTATTTATTAAAAACTTCAAATGAATTAAAATTGCCATCAAGAAATCGTCCTAATTCTCTAGCCATTTTAGCAAGATATCCTTTAGTGCCAGGATTACCCCTTAATTCTTCAAGTCCACCTAAAAGAAAAGAATCTAATTCACCATCTTCCCCTGCCTCTCTTTTGTCCCTTCTTCCATCATCTCTCTGCATCATTCCCATATTCACTAAAAGATATTATCATTTTTAAGTATTATTGCACTAAACTAATTACAAACAACTAACTTCCACCAGAGTAAACACACTAATCTACCTAGACTTAAAATAGTACTTTCCAAAAAGAACCCACCCCCTCTTCCTCACAAAAAGACCACAATGATCAATCTTCCAATTCTCGTGAATATCTAATTTTTGAATCTTATTTAATATCTCTTTTTGTTTTTCTTTTGGAATTAAACCCATAGTTATATGAAACTTCCACTCTTTTAATCCAAAAGGTGTGCCATATTTTCTACATTAGCTAAACCTTTTTTCGACATCTGCGGATTTTCCTTTATCCATTGCTGAAGTCTTTCCTTGGTTTTTAGTGAATTTAATCTTGTTAAAAGTTCTTTTCTAAATTTATTCATCGCAAGATTATTTTTAATCATGTAGATCAAACTATTATTTTGTTTATACTTTTTGATTTTTAGTTTTTGATTTACAGCAAAAGTATTCAATCCCCTTATTTTCGCAGCAAAAGGAGAAATTGATTGAGCAATTTTCCTAAGTTCCTTATCTACTTTTTCCACATCTGAATAACTATTATCAATAATTGTTATATGCGGTGTTTTTAATCCTGAACTTTTTTTAACTTTTATTCCTGCAATTTTCCTAACCTTAGCCAGATTTTTCACAACTTTTTTTTGAGGAATAAAAGCAACAAGCATTCGTTTTCCCATCTTTCAATTAAAATAGTTTAATTTATATTATTATGTGTTACAAGATCTAATATCAAAATTCAATCAGAGATTCTAATCACAAGGAAACCTCGCAAGCGAAACTCGCACCGAATTCAGAAATTCCCTCACAGATTCAATTGTAAGCGTCTCATAGCTCTCACCCAGCAGCATCACAAACGTGTCCTTTTTCACAAATTCAACAGGCGCTTCCTTGTGTTTTTTCTCAATTTTTAAAACTTTCAGAATATTCTCCAAATCCCTCTTAGAAAGATATTTCAGCCCAATTTTCTCACTAAAAACTTTCAGATTCATCTGAGGGTCCCGATACAGCCGAATCCGCTTAAAATGGTACTCATAATGCAAAAACGCCTTAATCAAATTCCGCACAGACTCTGCCAATTTCGCCACAATCTGAATCAACATCCGATTTTCCTTTAAAATAGAAAGCGAAACATAAGCCATATGATCTGCAACCTTAAAATGCTCTTTCGCAGCCCCAAGAAACCCCGCCCACTTTTCCGCACTTTCCATACAATACAAATGCAAAAGAAGTATATAGGGTTTATTGTTCTACATTAATATTGTTAGAAAACTTTTTGCTATTTCGAATCCCTATCTAGTAAATATCTCGCAAAGCTTTTCTTCAACTTGCTTTATTTTGTCTTGAGTTAATTCTCCAGCTTTATAATTAATTTTAGAAGTATCTACTGTAAAGATAAGAGAAACTATAATAAAACTGTCACAAATCCTTCCATGCTTCATCCTCTTTTGGAGTATCTCACGCTTTTGTTAAAACTTCCTCGCTTGCTAACATACACATTAAGGCTTCATTATTCTCTTCTTGAATTTCCATTCTCTTTATTTCAACCCCAAAATCGCCCCCGCCATGTCCCCCCCGTTCTCCTCCAGCACCTTCCGCACCTCATCCTCCCCCCGCCCCGTTTTCTCCATTACCATTTTAACATCTTCATCACTAAAACTCTCCTTGCTCTCTTCCCGCGCCTCACCAGCAATCTGGAAAGTCTCCTGCCCCTGCATCACAACTTTAGTAACACTTGGCTCGTCAATTACAAGATTAGAATCTTCAAGTTCAATAGTCACCCTCTTAGCATCCAGCGGAGTCTGCGAAATTCCCATTTTCTTCATTACACCCTGAATCTGCTTCGGATTTATATTGCCAAACATGTTTTTGACAATTTCTTGCTATATTTAAACTTTGTTAATAAGCATTTTTGCAAAATCTATAATTAATTTATGATCAGAGCGTGGAAGTTTGCAACATTCATAAAATCGTGAGTAGAGTAGGAGAGATTGATTTAACTAGATTAGCCGAATAATCTTAGTAAAAAAGCCAAACCCCGCGAGGAAAATTGCTTCCAGATCACTCAGCGCCGTAAGGCGCTGGGAAAAATAAAAATTGGCAAAGCCATTTTTATTTTTGGGTTAACAATAATTATTGAAACCAGCGTCCAACAACAAAAAAAGCTACCTAACCCAAAAAAATATTCAACCCGACAACAAGAGCAATCACAGCTGCAATCATAGCAATCACAACACCCGGTCCAAACTTCAACTTAGAATCATATTCTTCCTTATATCTCATGAGCCCGCCAAATCCAGCAGGCATTTGCAAATCTGCCATACCTCATCAAAAATCCCCTACTTTATAAGGGTTTCTAAAATCTCATCCTCCCTCTTCCGCGATCGCCCAAACATTCGCCCAAACCGCACTAAAATATAATTTAAACTTCTCCAATATTCCTTAGGAAACAACTTTTCCAGATCTTTTTCTATTTTATGTTTTTCATCCTGTCTGCGCAAGGTCCACCCCATTTTTCTTGAAATTCGCGCAACATGAGTGTCCACCCCAATAACATCAGCATTATGAGCAACAGCAAGATAAACATTACCCACCTTCCGCCCCACCCCAGCCAGCCCCAACAGCCCGTCAATATCCCTCGGAATTCCCTTCTTAGAAATAATCCCCGCAGTTGCCTTAATATGCCTCGCCTTTGTCTTATAATAATTAACAGGTCTAATAATCTTTTCAATATCCCTCAAAGAAGCACTGCCAAGCTTCTCAGCAGAATTATATTTTTTATATAAAATTTCAGAAATCGCAATTGTTGTCTCGTCCTTTGTCTGCGCAGATAAAATCGTCGAAATCAAGATCTTCCACTTCTCTGTCCACTCTGCCGCCAACCGCATCCCGCCCCCACCAACAAGCTTCTCAATTTCCTTCAACTGCCACACTGCCTTTTCCTGATTCATAAATCCCTAAACAACACTTGTTTTATTAATGTTTTTAAAAAACAAAAACCTTTTATATAGCATTCCCTTGTCTGTAAAATGAACAACAGAATAATTATGCCAATTGCCTTGCTA
>NZER01000350.1 GCA_002690445.1 Candidatus Pacearchaeota archaeon | reverse complement strand
TTACCAGAAGATGGGCAGGATGGCCGGTATACCTCAAGCTGAACTAGAACAGGAAATGCGCTCTGTCATGCCTGGCGGAACCAGGCGCACGCCGCTCCGGATGGGCGCACGTAGGGTAAGGCAAACATAATGGCCGGGCCATACGAACTTCCAGCTAATAAACCCAGCGACAAGTTTCTGCGTGACCGCGAGAAAGACGCGGGGAAACCTTCGATGGCAAACAATTTTGGTGGATGGCTTCGCACGCCTGAAATTGCCGCGCCTGCCGCTCCGCAGATTGGGCCTCCTACCTCTGGCGGCATGCTTGCGCCCGGAGTATCAGCGCAACAACCATCGACATCTCAGCCCACGCAGTCTTTCTCCGAACTTATAACGGGTCGCACCGGTGCCCGCGCTGATGCTTCACTACCAGGGTGGAGCGCATGGCTGGGTAAGGAAGATTGGCAACAGGACCGAGGGTTCTCATGGAACCCACTGAATGTTTTGGAGCCTTTTAGTTATCCTGGTCTCAGACATGCAATGAACTTCTCTGTTGCTACGGCTGAGGCTACTCTGGACGATTTCCGTAATTTATTCACGGGTAAGAACTTCGGCATAGGTGCCGAATCAGAAGAAGAAAAACGATTCCGGCTACAAAGAGAAGGCTTTGACCCGGACATGTCATTCATGGAGAAGATGCAACAAATAGGCTCGAATTTCGTCAGTGACGATTCGCACTATGTTGAAAGAATGCACGAACGCGGCTTCTGGGAAAGCATGGCTGTTGGTTTACTGTCGCCGGATATGGCCCTATCCAAAGTACGGAACCTGTCCGGTGCCAGGATGGGTATATCAGATGAATTACTTGAAGCAACCAAGCATGCGGACTGGGCAAAGACCCCTGGGTCGGTGGCACGGGCCAAGCGTACCGAGATAAACAAAGCTCAATCAGGGGTATTCAGTCACGCATATACCGATGCTGTCTTGAATGAGACCTATGACACTTTGCACCGCGTTGACCCTCCAAAGGGCTTGCCGGTCTATACCACAGACGTAGCGGCGAGCCGAGCAATGCCGTTGCCAGGAATAGATGAATGGAAAGCAGGCCAGTTCGGTACACGGGTTGACCAGCATGGCCGTACCATCTTGGGCGGCGCAGGTGTATGGAAGGACCTGATGGAGTTCAACAGGATGGGCGTCCATCCGTTCAAAGCTCCGTTAGAACTAGTTGCTCAGATTTTCCATCCTGCTGCCATAGCTAGAGACCCAATAAGACAGGTCGGACTCTACCGCGACGTCATGTATGCCAATGCCATACCTGCCCTGGTGTTCCATGCGACGCTGAAACCCAGGGCTTTGGGATACGCACAACGCAGACCTGGCGTAGCAGGCGGTCTTGGTCCAGCTAGGTGGGACTTTGAAAACCCCTTAATCAAGCAAGACGATTTAGGCAATGTCATTAGTGACAACATAGAACAGGTTAAGGGTCTAGGCAAAGACGAAGTGATGAGCATGCAGTTGCATGACATCACTGAAAATATCGGCCACTATGCCTTTACAGGTGAAGAGGGCACCAAGATAAAAGCGTTCTTAGAGGAAGTGCGCGAGACTTCCAAGGCATTAACTAAACTCCTAGACGACGAACCTGGCGTAACCGTGCGGAAGATTCAAGGAGAGAGCGACTATCAGTATGTCCACCGTGTCGTAAGGACATACAGAGACAAACTTGGCGACGATTACGTTCGCATGATAGTCAACCAGCTAGAAGAAAAAGGCTACACGAACAAGCGCATCATCGGTGAAGAATGGGATGCGTACATTATACGCATCCTTCAAGACCTGAAGGCCCAACCTTCATTGATTCAACGCTTGAATCTTGATGACGACTTCTTTGACGGCTTAGAAGACCTGGCTAATCTGGCGAATGTAGACATACGCGGAGGTCGCATTGATAAACCGCGTAGCATCGACTATGTAATCAACGGCCTTCAACGTGTTGGATACGAGCCCGACATCGTTAAAGAGCTAACTGAGCAGGCTACGATAACCTACCGCATGATTACCGACCAGAGGGTCAAGCAATTCATCAGTGAATTTGCTATCACCAAAGATGAATTACTGGACGGTTTGCCTTCGTGGTTAGAACTGACACCAGAGCAACAGGCTCTTACTACTCAGGCCAGATGGGAAGACCGCGTGAATCGGATGGCAGGTATCGTCAATCAAGAAGACGGCGGGATTGGCAGGGCTCCAGGCTTAAATGCCGAAATAGCATCTAACGCTGAACATGTTCGGGTCTTGGACGTTTTCCGGAGAGCGGTCGGGGTAGCGGCGGCGGGCGCAGGCATAGGTCGAAAGACCGTCACTCCCAGATATGTCATATCGCAGAAAGACCTAGACATCTTACGCACCTTCCCAGGCGGCGACGAACTTGCTGAGATATGGGAAATGATGATGACGATGGACGTCACGTCTGGGTTTAACGTCATCAGCAGGTTCAAGAGTGAAGTAGCAGGGTTTGCGAATATCAAGAAAGGTCACTTCAACCGGCTACTTACTGAAGTACGCATAGAAGAATGGCTAGAGAACTTCCCTACGGCTGCTGTTTCAGGCACTGTGCGTGACCGCGGTAGACGGTGGACACGGCGGGGCAAGGCCACTACTAGGCGACCAAGGACCACCGAAGGACGCTTCGCTCCCGGCGAGCGCGAGGCTTATGTCTTAACTTGGCCTCAGCGAATCCAAGACATAGTTAAAGACGCACGGACAAAGTTAAAGGCCGCAGGTGGCGACCCTAAAGCCATACGTAGCGTTGGCATGCCCGCAGATGTGTGGAAAGCGTACACGGAAGGCGTCCAAGAGATTCGAGACAGCGTCCATAAAGGCTTGGTCACACAGCGTGAGATTGGAGCTGTACTGCGCAAGCATAGCGGCTCTCAAATTAAAGCCAATAAGATGCTTCTGAAGATATACAAAGACGAGTTCGAAGGGCCTGGTTCTCCGATAGTAAGGCGACGCAGACGAGCCGCGCTAAGTCGGGCGGAATCGTTAGGCGACGCCGGAGAGAATATATTTGATGAGGCTACGACCCGCCGAGACACACTTGAGCATCTGCGTAACATGCTGACACGCCAACAGGAGGTGGCAAAATTCGCACAAAGGAGCGCATTACGGAGAAAACGAGACGTACTAGATAAATATGGCTTAGGCGCAGATATAACGCCGAGTATGGGACAAGCCATAGGCGTGCCTGGAGTATCAGGGAAGTTCATACCAGGGCAGATAATAGATAATCTGACCGGCACGCCTGTATTCCGTACTGGCGCAGACCTCGCTACAGCCATAAGTGAGCGGTTCGGATACTCGCGGATGGGTACGGAAGGTGCATTTATACGAAATGCGCTACGCATTATGGGCCTAATCTCCAATACCTACCGTCTGTTGAAGGCTTCCTTCGACGTTGGCTTGATGTTCATCCAACTATCGGGGTTGCTTGGCATCGACTTTGCCAATCTGATTGGGGGGACGGCAAGCTACGGCAAGGACCTACTTAGCGAAACCATGCAGAGGGGACTGAAGAGCGGATACGTCGGCCCTAATCAGGTCGCTATACGCGGCAATCGCATGGCCGCCGCCAACAGTACGATTGATGACGTCGCTGGAGCCGTAGCTGGAACCAAGGCTGGTCGTGCAACTCGGGCAGTATCTGGATATTACGGCGTCAGACCCGAAGGGCCGCGCTTCACCAACCTATTCCTGACCTCCGCCAAACATTCGCTTTGGTCTGCGCTAGACCCAGAACACATGATTGCATACTGGATGCAGCCCGAGAATTACCGCGTTATGGGTGAGCGCATCAGTCATGGTAGCTTGATACAGCCATCTGAAATGACCATGGGGGTCAACGACATAATAAATAGCTTAGACCGCATCGCTAGATGGCAGATAAAAGATGATGCAGGCGCACTTACTAGAGCGGCAGAACTAAAAAAGATGGCTAGGATAGGCACTAAAAAAGCGGCCCCGTTCGGCAAAGGAGTAGTGAAACAGACATTAGGCAGGGCTGATGCCGCATGGACGGGCGGTAGAAATGTCGCTGCGAACGAGATGTGGAAGGCATATGCGCCTTTCGCAGAGAAGACCGGGAACTTGGTTGACCTGGCACGCATGACCAACTTGATGACGGGCATCTTGTCGATGGAAAATCTCGGCTACGCCGACACTCGTCGGCGACTATTGAGTGCGATAGGCTTCTTTTCACCACGCTACACCTTCGCTCAGGTCGCTTTAATAGGGCATATCCTCAAGGGTGGCTATACCGGCAAGCAAGCACGCAATATGGTCATGGGTTCGATTGCGTTCAACACGACATTCTTCACCTTGGCCGCCATATCATTAGGTCAAGAGCCCAAGGTAAACCCGTTACCCAAGAGATTGGGCGGCGACGGTGCGGACTTGTGGACGGTCGAGATTGGCGGCAGGCGTGTCGGTATCGGCGGCATCCACTATGCTCCGATGCGAATCATCATGGCGACGGCAGGCGAAGCCATGGCAGGGGAAGGCACAATCACCGGGACGCAAGTTCCTGATGCCTTGATTGAATTTGATATGAGCAACCCGATACTGCGGGCATATCGTGGTAAAGCTGCTGGTGTCACCAGCCAAGCGTGGACATTGATTTCTGGACGCAATTTCCTTGGTGAGCCTGTCCGTGGAGAAGAGAGCGCTGTTAAAGACTACCTTTCTACGGTAGTGGCACCTATCTGGTCTGAAGAACTTATCACTGAAGGTGGCGGTGCATGGCCTACAGCATTGGCCGACTTTTACGGGCTTCGGTCGTTCCCTGAAAGCCAATGGGACATCTACCACAATATGCTTGCTGAAGTGGCAGGCAAAGACGGAACCGAGATTAGTGACTATGAGGAGAAGGTCTTTCGTAGTCATATACCAGAAATCCAACAAGCATATGAAGCTGCCATTGCTGACAGTAAGCGCAGGGGCCGGAACCAAGAGACGACAGATTACTTTGCTAGACTCGAAAAGAACCGCCTGGCACGGGACAACAAGCTCAATGACGCTCAAAGGTTAATCGACGACGGCACCTATACATGGGGCATCGACGTCCGGAAGTTCATCCAAGACACCAATACTGAGTACCGCATCACCAACCAAGTGACTCGGGACGACCCGCGCTTCGCTGACGTCGCTGCTGACATGAAGCAAGATGACCCAAAGTTCGCAGAAGACAAGGCGTACTTTGAATACTGGGACATATGGTTTGACCCGCAATGGCTCAAGGAGGATGCGTTAGGGGAAATCAACTTCCAGGGGCGCGACCACGCTATAGCGCAATGGAAATTCCAACAAGACCCAACGGTATTAGAGAAGGTCGAATACCGGAATATGTTGCACCGCGAGAACTCGCCGATGTTGCTCAGGCAATATTGGCACGGACAGGAAATATTGAAGGCGTACTGGAACATCAACAACACCATCATTCAAGATTTCCCGTCCGAGGTCCAACGCATTTGGAATGGGTACCTTGCGGCAGACCGCATACAACAGCGACATATGTTGCGCCAGTATCCTATCCTCAATCAGATTACTGCTATGCGTGACGGTGAGAGACATCGGCTTCGCATGACCAACCCCGCTCTTGACGTTGAACTATTGAAATGGGGATATACCACTGTTCCTATGACCGATGAAGGATGGATGTTCTACGAGGGTATCGTGGAAGGCCGAAACCCACTGTCGCCGTCGATGCCTGACCCATCCATGAAGTCATATGATACGAGTGACTTCCCGAACATGGACGAATTGCTCACCAATCCCCCGGAGGACTCTACCTTTGGTGGATGGCTGCAGACCCCTGCCCTTCCATCAGGCGCAAGATGACAGAATTGACACAGCATCATCACTGTGTGAAAATCAGAGCGAATTGCTCTGTGATGACCCTAATAGGTAACTCACAAGGAGAGCATCATGGCAGATGAACAGGTTATCGAGGCGGCCACTCAGGATACGCCTGACATCCC
>NZER01000349.1 GCA_002690445.1 Candidatus Pacearchaeota archaeon | reverse complement strand
AGATAGTAGTCATCCCAAACGGCACAGATAAAAACTTAATTCAAAAAATAAAAAATAATGACTTCAAAAAATTAAATAAAATCAAATCAACTGATAAAGTAGTTCTTTTCTTCGGAAGACTCAATATAACAAAAGGCCCTGAAAAATTTGTCAGAATTGCTAAATCAATTTTAAAAGAAAGAAAAAAACAAGATGTAACCTTTGTAATCCGCGGTCCAGATGAAGGCATGCGACAGACTGTCGCGAAATTAATTGGCAGCGAGAAAAAAATTATCTTGCTAAACGAAACAAGAGACAGAAAAGAAATAGCAAAAACATATCAGGCCGGAGACATTTATGTGATGCCAAGTTTCAGAGAAGGCCTCCCACTAACACTATTTGAAGCAATGGCATCCAGCCTCCCAATTGTCGCATCCCCTGTTAACGGCATCCCATTTGAAATAAAACAACCAGAAAACGGATTCCTTGTTCCTTATAAAGATGAAGAAAAATTCAAACAAAGAATAATAGAATTACTAGACAACGAAAAATTAAGAAAAAAAATCTCTCAAAATAATCTAAAACGAGCAAAAAAATACACCTGGGATTATATTTTTCAAAAAACAATGAATGTCTACCAAGATGCCCTTCCCAAACTTAACTAAAATCCATTATCCATTATCCATTATCCATTATCTATCACAATAATCTTTAAAAACCAAATTCAACTTCCAAAAAATATGAGAGTGACAGCACCAGTCCGAATTGATGTTTCCGGAGGTTGGCCAGATTCAGATCCTTATCGAGAAGAATTTGGAGGCTGTGTATTCAATGCAGCACTTGCATTAAGAGTTGCTGCATATTTAGATGACTCAGGAAATTTTATTATCTCTCCTCAAAAAGTACCACCAAACAGCAGCTTAGGAGCAAGCGCTGCTTTTAGGGCATGTTGTTTAGCATTATCAAATCCTAAGTTACTGGAAGACGAAAAAGATCTTGTTCGAAGAGTATGGTTGTATGAAAACCGCGTTCTTAAGCAGAGAGCAGGACTGCAAGATGAAGCAGCTGCAATTTACGGAGGTGTTAATTTATGGAAATTTGGCAGTGGTGAAGTTCCCTCAACATATGATCCAGAAGCTACTGCAAAACTTATTCAAAACACCCCAATTCCAAGAGACCGAGCACAACATCTTGAAGAGAGGTTAATCTTAATTAATACAAACGAAAATCATCTATCTTCAAATATTCATACAGAAGTCTTTGGTCCAGATGTTTATCAAAAAAATATTCCCTACATACAGAAAATGTCAAGAATCGCACCCCAAATGGCAAAAAACATTACAGATGAACAAACAATGGGCAAACTTATTAATAGAACATGGGATCTTCAAAAAAGTCTGCATTCTACCATAGAAACAAATACAATGCGCCATCTTCAAAAAGCTATGGCTGGAAGTTGCCTCGGATGGAGGGCACTTGGAGCTGCTGGGGGTGGTTGTGTTATGTGTTACGGAAACAAAGAACAAATGATAGCGCAATATCAAAAAATACAACAAGACTTTCCAAACACACAATTAATACCAGTTGAATTTGATTACAAAGGAATAAAAATGGCAGCATGATTAAATTATAAGCAGGAAGATTTATATTAAAATGATTAAAGGTATAATTTTAGCAGGAGGTACAGGAACAAGATTTTGGCCCCTGTCCCGCCCAGACAAACCAAAACAACTTCTTCCCCTTATCTCAGACAAAACTTTACTTGAGCAAACAATCACACGCCTTCAACCAGCAGTAGATAATATGTATATTTCCACAAATCCTAATTTAGCCCAGATTATGAAAAACATTGTCAATACAGAGTTTATTCTTGAACCTGAAAAAAGAGATACAGCTGCTGCAATAGGCCTCTGCGCTATTAATTTTGAAGCAGATGATATTTTAGTCTTTATTCCATCAGATGCTCATGTTTATCCAGACGAAGAATTTCAAAAAACAATAAAACAGGCAATAAATTTAGCAGATTCAGATATTGTCGTCATAGGGATACCACCAGCTAATCCAGCTACAGCATATGGTTATCTTGAAGTAGGACAGGAAAATAAAGTAATTTCATTTAAAGAAAAACCAGACAAAGAAACAGCAGTTGAATATGTAAAAAAAGACTACTTATGGAATGCCGGAATATTTGTTGTAAAAGTTTCTACCCTGCTCTCCCTTTTCAAAGAACATGCTCAAAATATTTATGACGACCTTTTAAAAATAAAACAAGGACAGCCCATTGAAAAAATTTACCCTCTAATAGAAAAAATTTCATTTGACTATGCTATAATGGAAAAAGCAAAAAATGTCAAATATGTAAAAGCTACTTTTAGCTGGAGTGACCTGGGCAGTTTTGACACACTTGAAGAATTTATTCAGGGAGAAAATAAAATTATTAACGGAGAACTCTTGCATATAAATAGCAAAGGTAATATAGTCCACAGCAATAAAAAAATAGCATTAATAGACTGTCAAGATTTAGCTATTATTGATACAGATGATGTTCTTTTAGTCTGTCCAAAAAAATCATCTCAAAAAATCAAAGATTTAGTAAAAGAATATTGTAAAGAAGGCACTTCCCCTTCATCCTAACTTCACCACAATAATGCTTATAAATAGATCTTATTGAGTAGTATCATGAGAAAGACTTATGCTTCTGAAAAGGGCAAACCTGTAGATTTATCACGACTTACAGCAGATAGGTTACCTTTAGATATTTATCAGAAAGCTCATCAAGGATTAGTTCTTCCTTGTCAAGATGTAGCTATTGAACATCAGGGAGGCATTCTATTAGTGAACCGGGATAATAATCCTGCAAAAAATGTATTGTGGCCTCTTGGGGGAAGATTAGAAAGGGGTATGACCCAAGAATCTTCATTAAGGGAAAAAGTTAGAAATGAATCAGGCTTATCCTTATTAGACCCGCTTATATATTTAGGACAGGGCCGCACATTTTTCAATACAGATCCTTTTGAACACGGGCACGGAACAGACACAGAAAATTCACGTTATTTTGCTAGATCAACTGGGATATTGAATCTAGATTCAGATCACTCAAAGCCAATAATAGTTAAACCATCAGATTATAACCCGGAGTTTAGAGCTGCTTTAGAACCATATGTCCAAGATTTCCTGGATATGGCAATTCACTTAGTAGGGCAACCTGAGAAATGGCTCTGGGAAACCAAAGAATTAATAGATCAAAGCTTATTAGCTATAATCTTAAGAAATCCAAAAAAATCCTAATAGCTGAATTTAAAATCTCTATAAAATCATGATATCCATAATCCTAACAGCATACAAAGAACCAGACACAATTGGAAAAGCTATTGAGCAGATTCTAAAAAACAAATTAAAAAATTACGAACTCCTTGTAACTGCCCCAGATGATGAAACTTTGAATGCAGCAAAAAAATATTCAAGCAAAATTAAAAAATTAAGACTAATAAGAGATGAAGGAAAAGGAAAGCCAAATGCCCTGAACAATGTCCTTCCCCAAGCAAAAGGAGACATAATTGTTCTCACAGACGGCGACATTTATATCAGAGAAAATTCAATTAATGAACTTTTAAAACATTTTTCAGATTCAAAAGTCGGAGCAGTTTCCGGACACCCAGTGTCTAAAGATTCAAGAAAAACACTAATGGGATACTGGGGCACAGTCTTACTAGATATAGCTCACAAGATAAGAAAACAAAAAGACCAAGAAAACCAATTTCTCTTCTGCACAGGCTACCTATTCGCCATGAAAAAAGGATTAGTAGAAAAAATGCCCTTAGAAATTTTAGATGATTCTTATATATCCCAGGAAATATGGCGCAAGGGCTATAAAATAAAATATGAAGAAAAAGCAGTTGTTTTTATAAAAAATCCTGAAACTTTCAAAGACTGGATTAAACAAAAAAAGAGAAACACTTTTGGAGAATTTCAACTTAAAAAATATAAAGTAAAATCAATGCGCGGTTTTAAAGACGAAGCCCGCGGAGGAATTTTCAAAGTTTTCACATACCCTAAAACAATGAAAGAAATTTCATGGACTGTCCTTCTTGTCTTTGCCCGCCTCTATGCCTGGATAAATGCAACTTACAATTATAAAATCAAAAAAGCTTCAATGCAAAAAGTTTGGGTGCGGATTGAGACTACGAAATAATCAAAAACAATAAAAACCCCCTGCCCAAATAAATATATGGAAGAAACTTCCCACGAAGTAGAAATAGAAAACAGAAAACAGAAAATTCAAGGTTATTTATTTGGCTGGATGCATGATAACTACGACAAAATTTTCCTCATTGTCCTCGCTGTAGCCTTCATAATCCGATTTTGGATTTTTCTAAAAACATACCAACAACCATTATGGTGGGACGCAGCAGATTACCTCGCAACAGCAAAAAGATGGGGTCTTGGTTTAGGAATAAGAGATTTATGGTATCCGAGAAGAGGTTTTTTATGGCCATTAATCAGCGCAGTTTTTTTCCAACTCAGATTAGGCGAAACCGGAATAAGATTCCTCGAAGTTTTATTCTCAACAGGAATTGTCGCAACCTCATATTTTTTGATCAGAGACATGTTCAATAAAAAACTAGCCCTCCTTACATCAATCAGCCTCACTGCATCATGGATCATTCTCTTTTTCACAGCTCGGCCATTAACATCAATTCCCGCAACATTTTTCCTCTTCCTCTCCCTCTTATTTTTCTGGAAAGGTTACATGCTCAAACAAGGCAATAAGTTTTTCTACCTTTTCGGAATTTTCTTTGCCCTCGCAGTTTTAACAAGAATGCAATACCTTCTTTTTCTCCTGCCTTTCTTTATATTAATTTTCACAAAAGAAAAATTCCGCTTTCTCAAAAACAAAAAGCTCTGGCTCGCCTTTTTAGTGTTCCTCATTATCATCTCCCCGCAGATAATAAATTACACAACCCACTACGGGAACCCGGTAACAGACATTCTTAATTATTATTTTGGCATTGGCGGGATTTCGCAAACCGGCGCAGTCGGAGGAGGCGAGCGAACATTATCTGCTACATTCAGCTATTTCAGAAATATACCATACATCCTAACAGGAAAAGACACTTCAATTATTGATTCTCTTTTTAGCCCTACCCTGTACCTCCTGCCGCTTTTTCTAATAGGGGCAGTCGCATTTTTTCTAAATCTTTTTCTCTGCTTCGACAAAATTTTCAAAAATCAAGAATTACAAAAAAAATTATTTGTCCTATCTTGGATAACCACCCTATTCCTAGTCTTGGGATATATAACTGAATTAGTCGAACAAAGATATGTAATTCCTGCCCTCCCATTTATCTTTCTTCTTGTTGTCTTTCCCCTCCCAAAAATAGCTGCCTTTTTGCAAAAACAAAAAATTAATAAAAAAATTACTGCCATAATAGTAATCGGACTCCTAGTTGCTCTGTCAATACCAAATATAATCTGGGCAAACCAACTCATCGAAACTAAAAAAACATCTTACCTCGAAGTAAAACAGGCCGGAGAGTGGATAAAGCAAAACTCAGATCCAAATGCCATTGTCATAAGCGATTCGCTTCCCCAGATAGCATATTACTCTGAACGCTCTACCTACCCCTTTGATTTAAGCAAAACAGGAGACCCATCAAAAGCCACAAGAGAAGAATTTGAACAGTTCATCCAAGACAACAGACCAAAATATTTAGTTCTCTCTTCATTTGAAAGATATGCAGACTGGGCAAACCAGTACTTGCAGGAAAATCAAGGAACCCTAAAACCAGTTCAGGCCTACCCTCCAGCCGAGCAACCAATTTTAATCATCTACGAGTTTCAATATTCTTAAACTTCCCAATCCAGCTCACACTCAGAAAATTAATTTTCCTCACCAATCTCAACTCGCTATTCAAAATAGCTAAAATTTCTTTTAAAGTAGTTATATGGTCGCTCACCCTTTCATTTTTTCCCATTAGTTTCCGAATTTTCCTAGAAACAAGATTCTCCGTCGGTATAGCAGTAATTAGTTCAAAATCAGGATTCATTTTCTTAAAATTTAAAATAATTTTTTTTATCTCGTCTTTTGGAATATGCTCAAAAACATCCATCGCAAAAATTTTACCTGGTTTAATTTTTGTATAATCATCTAAATCTCCCTGTCCTGCAGTTTTGTCATAACCACAAACTTCAAACCCCTGCTTTTTCAATTTATTTTTCAACCACCCCGCCCCGCACCCAAAATCAAGAATAACATCATCCTTTTTCAAATTAGCAAGTTTAACAGCAAGATTAATCTTGGTTCTAAAAAACCACCTCAGTAAAGGATTCTTATGAAGATACGTAGCTCTTAATTCATCTACCATTTTTTTGTATACTCCCCAAACCGATCCATCTGCATTTCAAAAGCATTCAAATCCCCATCAAACTCAATTAAATCAGGAGCAACCTGATAACAATACATGCACTTCAAACATTTTTCACTCCCCGTTTTTTTCATACCCAACGGACAATAAACGTCAAGACATTTCTTAATTTTCTTTTTATCACTGACAGAAAGATTCTTTTTTTCATAAATCTTCTTTATATCCCTGTCTTCAAAAATATATTTATCTTGCTTCACTTTCATTTTAAATAAAATCCACGGCAAAAATCCCTTATTAAAAAGTTTCTCAAAAGCTTTAGAAAATCTAATCCCAATAAAAAAATTATTTAGCAAAATCCTGTCTAAGATAGTTTTATTACCAGGTTTAAATTTTGAAATAGCATTGACCTGGTTAAGATAATTAATATCTTCCAGAGAAATATAATTCTTTTTTATAGCTATTTTCAGAAAAGGAATTTTTTTATAATTCAAGCTCATTAATTTAGAGCATAAAAAGTCAACAACAAATGGATTATGTCCAGAAATCACAACACCTACTTTTTTTGGCGTCCCATCCCCCGGCCCCCGCCCCTCCATGCCAATCAGCCCATCGACAATTATCAAATCAGTTTTAATAATCTCATTTAATCTCACAATATTCCTTGGAAGATTATCATGCATTTTCCGTTTTTCTGTTCCCTTAAAACAACCCAGAAGATTTTTACAAGCAACAGTTATACCAGTTTCCACGTGAGTTTTAAGCTTCGGAAGATTAATAATAAAATCAGCATCAAGACAAGTTTTAGCCATCTCTGCTTTCCCTGTTGTCAAACCAACTAAAACACCCTCGTCAAAATTAAAATTCATTAATTTAACATTAAACATCTTTGCCACCTGGTCTAGACACAATCTAGAAAAAACATCAATCCCCACATGATGAATCCCGCAATTCGGACCATCTGCAAGAGTCACATTTGTGTAATCTCTATTTTTCAACTCTCTCAAAACAGGAATAATCACCCGCAAATCAGTAGAGTTCCCAGTCAACGCATTTAAATCATTGTTAAAGTTTGGTTTTACTAAAATTTTCGCATTTTTCTTTTTCGGTAAAATTTCCTCATTATCCTGGAAAATTTCTCCAACACTTTTTTCAATTTCCCCCATAGTCTCGCATTTAAACAAACTTATCTTATCTTTTTCAAAATTATACTTTTTTATTTTATCCATTTCAATGCCTCACTAATCTTAATTTTATCTGGAATTTTTTTATTGGAAATCAAAAAACCATTTAGTTCTTTATCATCAGGATACCCGTGCATTGAAACAAATTTCTCTTTATTAGATTTTTGGTAAAAGTTTGGAAAAAAATAATTTCCTTTTTCAACATAAAAAATCAAATCTCCATATTTTTGAGATTGAGGAATTTTATATTTTTTTGCAGTTTTATCGTCGAGAATCTTAACATTAGGAATTTTTTTAAAAATTCTTTTTATCTCATCCCCGCATTTCTTATCCTTAAACCAAAAAGAAACAGTCGTGCCCGCAATAAAATAAACATAATCTTTCTGCTTAGGCAAAACTTTTTCAATATCAATATAATTTTTTATATCAGCAAAACCATGGTCCGACCATAAAAAAACATTCCCTTCCTTGTTCTCCCCAAAAAACCGCCCCACATATTCCTCAATCAATTTGTCCATATTTTTCAAAGCTTGTTTTGTTTCTTCACTCGTCTTTCCAAACTTGTGGACTACTTTATCTACCCTCATTAACTGAGTATAATAAACATCAGACTTCCCGCCCCCCGCCAATCGCCCCATCCTTTCCCTGTCGCCTTCATACTTAAAAATAATTTTCTCTTTTTCCTTATCATTTTTTTTCACAACAAAAAAAGGCCATTTGTAAAAAACAAAATTTCGCTTTTGAAAAAAATCAAGTTTCCACAAACCCTGCTTAACACAAGTATCAAAAAATTTTAATTTATCTGAAGGAATATTATGAAGACTTGAGAACCATGTCCGCCCGTTTAATTTTTGCAAAGCCACCGCAAAATAATCTCTTAGTTTTTTATTAAAAGAAAAAAATCTCAACAAGAAACTTTTAAAAATAGAACTCTCAGATTTTGCAAACTCCAGCCAAACATCACTTTTTTCTGGACTCTTCCCGCTAAAAAAAGAATATTCCAAACCAGTAAATGCAAACAAGGTTTCAAGTTCTGCAAAATAATTTTCTTTTCCAAATTTATACAAAAATGGAGTATCCTCTTCAGAAATAAAATCTTTTCCAAGCCCGTCAATGCAAATTATTAATTTATGATCCATTATAATTTTTGTAGAAAAAATGCTATATAAGCATTTGCGTAGTCAAGACTAATTTCTTCCCAATTTTTCCCGCCAGAAGGATAAACTCTCTTCAGCAGCTTCTGACCCCTCTGCAGTAATTTTTTATCAACACCATTTTCATCAACAGCACTAATCAAAAAAATCAGCGACGCAAAAATCACTAAATCAGGAGACTTCCCAAAAATCACCCCCGGCTTTCGAACCCTGAAAATTTTCAACCGCTGATAATATTTATATTTCAAAATAAAAGAAACAAAAGGCAGCGCAAAAACATTCAAAAAACCTAAATTAAATCCAAATTTATTCTGAGTCATATCGCGAATATAAGGAACATAAAATTTCTTCTGCATCTTTAAAATAGCATCAGCCAGTTCACCTACATTCCCAGTCTTCTTATTCAAAAATTTGCTAAAAAAATACTTAGAAACCCATAAAATATTATTCTTTGCAATAAACCACTCTGCTTCCACATCCGAGTTAGGCAATTTTTGCGGATTCATTTTCCAATTAATAAACTGCTCAACTTTTAAATGTAAATCCGGGATTTTTTTATATAATTCTGGAAAATCTTCTTGATAATCTTCTTTCAAAATTTTCATAGACCTATTATAACCAAGCTGGTATTTTCCCTTCAACAAAAGCAGCGCAGTACAGCATGCAGCATAAGCCTGTTGAATAAAATAAGTCAGCACCTCTTTATCATGCCTACCCTCAGTAGAATAATATTCAATCATTTGGCTCATCCTATCAAGCAAAAGTTTTGCCCCCTCAGAAATCGGAACATCTTTTAGTGCATAATCAGGAATTAGTTTTCGTACATCCCTGCCCCACAAAACAAGCGAATCATTTTTCAATTCATAAGTTCTTATCCTAGGTAAAAGTTTTTTCAAATCTTCAGGAGTGTCGCATTTCAAATCAACATAAAAATTATCCCCCATTTTTTGATTTTCTTTTTTAAAAGGATAAAAAATCTCTTTAATTCCCCCATACCCCAGCCCCTTAGAAATTTCAGTTGCAATCTTATCAATCTCCCCCTTGCTCAACTTTGCCGGGCAAATAATCTGAATATCATAATCATTATACGGAACAAACTTCCCCTTAATTTTTTTCACCGGCCCCTCCCCCCGTGCAAACCCCCCAGTTAAAATTATCGAAATCACCGACGGGATTCTCTCCTGAATTTCCCGAACAATTACAGCCATATCAGAACCAATTTTCTTATCTGCTTGTTTTGAAATTGTGTATTTTCCCATCCCACTCACAAGATTCTAGTTATATAAATTTAACCACCAAACAAATAAATGTAGAAGCAACGGACATATGTCCTAGGCAAAACCGAAAATCAAAAGACAAATAACTATCGCAAAATCCGCTCCTTACGTCGCTTTCCCATTTTGCTCCCCAGAATCTATGATCAGTTGCAAATTTCCTATGTTCTGTTCAGTATTTTACGATGTGAGAAAAGAGATTGGGCATTCATAAAAATGTGTGCGAGAGCTGGAGCCGACAGGCGGAGCTCGAGTTGAAGTTTGATCTTAATAAATCATTTTAAGGTAGGACATATGTCCCCTGCGTGCACACCACCAAACAAATAAATCCTACTTCTTCTTTTTCCAAAGTTTTGTCAAATCATACCCAACCTTTTGAGTAGATTGTACTTCTGCATTTTTTCTTGCTCTCTTGAAACCAACATAACCCAGCAAAATTGCAACAAGCCCCATTAAGAAAAAAACACCCCCTGCTGAAAAAATCTTAGTAAATAATGCAATCAAAATTCCAGCTAATATCATAACCCCCCCAATAACCATCACTATTACACTATTGAGTTTATTCTTCGCAGTATGTATCTCAGTAAAATCTTTTGCCAATTTCTCCATTACCATAAATATCAGGATAAAACTTGATTTAGAAAGCTTTCACCCAAAAATAAAATCCTTTAAATGCCCAAAAACCGCCCGAACCCCCCGCAAATTAAACTTCAAATCATCAAAATTCTTTATACTCTTTAACCTCGCAAAAACATATTTCGGCGTAAGAAAAATCGTATAAATTTTCCCGCAAACACTTGCAACATCCTCAGCACTGCTACCACGCACTTTCAAAACCGGTTCCCGCATATCATATCTTTCATAATCATCAGCATCAAACAAAAACCAATTATTCTTTTTTGCCTCTCCCCACAATGGTGTCCCCGGGTAAGGAATAAGAACAGTGGCCTGCAGCAAATCTGCCCTGCCAGACTGCATTAGTTTCTTAGCTAGTGCAAAAGTTTTCAAGGCGTCACTCTTTGCTTCCCACGGATATCCAACAATCATAGTCAGATGAACCATCAACCCCGCCCGCTTCGCCATCCTGCACCCTTCAATAATATCCCTAACCTTAATCCCCTTATTCAGCTTGTCAAGAGTTTTCTGATTCGCAGACTCAAGCCCAAACTTCAACAACCTAAAGCCCGCCCTTTTCATAAGATTATAATCTTCCTGTTTCAGCGCCCCAAACCGCATATTACACGAATATTTAATCTTCTTATTATAACCCCGCTTAATCAAACCATGGCACAAATCATGCAGCCACTTCCCAACAGTCAGCGTCCCAGAATCATCAAAAATTTCCTTAACATCATACTTATCAATCAACATTCCAATTTCATCTAAAACATTTTCAACACTCCGATTTCTAAAACACGGATAAAGCCGAGGCCACGCACAAAACTTGCACTTCCCCCACCAGCAATCTCGCCCCGACATAATATAAAAAAATGGATTTCCAATAAGATTATATTCCTTATCATAAAGCCGCCATTTTGTCAACTCCCGGTCAATAAAAGGTGCCTCATCAAGTTTATGCGTCAATTCAAATTTGCCCGAAGACTTTACCTTGTTATTTTTTTCACGATAATAAATTCCCTTAGGCACCTTCTTTCCCCCCTTATCCAACCAATCAACTAACTCCATAGAAAGAAAATCAAAACCCCCGCCAGTCAAAACAAAGTCAACTTTAGAATTCTCAATTGTCTCTTCAGGAAAACTTGTAACATGGTCCCCCAAAATCGCAATCTTCATGTCCGGAAACTTCTCCTTAATCTCGCCAATAATTTTCCAATGTTGTTTCAACACCGGCGTCTTAGTCTCAAAAATAAACAACCCAGGTTTCTCTCTCCCCAAAATTCCAAAAAACTTTTCCTTGCTAATCTTTTCAGCAATACAATCAATCCATAAAACATCATGCCCCGCCCGCTTCAACATAGTCGCAGCAGTGCCCATAACAACAGGAAAAATCAAACAAGGATTATTAAACCACTGAAACTGCCGGTTCTGCCCAAGCGTCGCCGTCCCCTTCTCAGACTCAGTCGGCGGATACCCAATCATAATTTTCATGAAAACTTAAAAAACAGGGGCATTATAAATCTTTTCAATTAAACTTTCTCTTCTTTAACAAGCCCCACCCTTTGCCGCATTATATTATAAGCAACAGCAAGCCCATGCCAAAGAGTTTCATATTTCCTATTACATCCTTCATAATAAAAATAATCTTCATCAAATCTTTTTCGCAAACTCCTTCTAGCACTTTCAGGATTTGAAAAATCTAATTCAGAAAGAATCATATGTGAACTAAACATTAAAGGAGGTGTATGAGAATCTGAAGAATAAATCCTTGGTAAATCCAATGCTGCCGCAAGTTCTCTTGTCTCTTCAGTTAATTCAGGCACATTAGAGTTACAAACTTCTATAGCATCAAAAAAATCTTTATACCTTATAATATTCTCTCTACCTAACGAAAGCGGATTTCCGTTATGAAACAATTTACTAAAGATCCTTCCAGCAAGCCCCATCCTTGCAAGTCCATGATCTGCAATCTTAATAGCACCCATATCTCCTGCCTCCTTAAAAACATCTTCTATTATTCTACTTTTTACCTGTTTATTTCCCCCAATAATTAAAACATGTCCAACATTAGTCGGAATCTCCTGTCCCCGGATCATAAAATTCCAGAGATTGTCTCTCCTAACTCCAATAAAAACAGAGCAGTGGTCATCATAAATTCCATAATTTTTAGGCAAACATCTCCTAGTATTGACAAGACCTTCATATCTTGCATCATTAAAATTAACCATACCGATTAAAGTGTCCCTTCCTTCGCCAAAACATCTATCAGCAACACTTTTTAAGTCTCTGTGGGGGCTATCTCCTAAAAGCCTCATAAAATTCTGCCCAGGCCCTGTTGACCACCCACAAAACCCATGGGTATGCAAATCTGTTTTGATGTTTTTTATTTTCATTGTGCTAATATCACAGAACCCTCATTCCCCTTAAGCAAAACTATTAATAAACTTCTTGTTTAAAAACTTATCTATATAAAATTACTAATTTCAAAAGACTACTTAAACTTTCTCAAATAACCCCCCAGCATCCCCGCCCCGTAGCTAATATGGATAGTCGCAAATATCAAAGGCAAAACCAAAACAGAAATCAAATCCTTATTTTTCGCAGATTCATAAATAGAAAAAAGAATATTCAATAGTAAATATGCAATCAACGGAAAAAATAAAACCCACCCAAAACCCGAACCCCCCCACGAACCAATCACATTCCCAGTCAAAAAAAGATTACCTACAATATTAATCAATAGAAAAACAAGATACAAAACAAACAAAAAAGGAACTAAAAACAAAGGCATCTTAATTGTTTGAGAAAAAGATTCTTTTCTCGGCCTCATAACACCATACTTGAAAATCTGCTTAAACAGACCTGCAAAATTATCCCGTCGTTTATTATACCCCACAATATCAGGCGAATAAGCTACCTTAAAACCAGCTTTTTTTGCATCAGCAATAAACTTAGGGTCTTCCCCCGGATAAATTTCTTCATCCCAGTTTACATTTTCACAAACCACCCTCCTGCAAATCAAATTAGAAGATGTAACATCAGTTTCACTAGCACTTAAATTCAATTTCCCTAACCCATACCTCTTAGAAACATTAGCAGCTCCAAAAATAGAAGAAAGTGCATATCCACTTGTCCTGCCAAAAAAACTATTACCTTCCGGAGTCAACTGCGGACCCCCCACAATATCAATTTCAGGATGCAGTTCAAAAAATTTTATCACATTTTCACTCCAGTCTTCTGGAAATGAAGAATGTGAATTTGTAAACGCAACAAAATCCTCCCGCGCCGCCCTGCCCCCCCGATTCCGATTCTTCGAAGTATTCCGCCCCCGCACAACAACAACCTGGCCAATCTTTTCCTTCTGCCTTTTCAAACTTTCCACAACTCTAAGTTCATCTTCTGGTGCACTCGGAATCACAACTGAAATTCTCATGTTTATGCTAAAAAACCCCCCATTATAAATTTTACTCACCTGAGCTGGAAAAGAAAACTGCCTACTTCAGCATATAAATCTTTTTATATACCTTTTCTTAATCTTAATCATGAATGTTGTAAAGCAAACTGCAGATGAAGTAGAAAGGAGAGGTCAAGAAAGATTAAGTAATGACCTTTACGGACTTAGACACGAGTTAATTGGAAAACCTTGTTTACATCGGGTAGATGGAGATTTAAAACCTGCAATACCTTATGGCGCATATAGATTAACCCAAGAAGAAGAAATTCATGTTGCAGATTATAAAAGAGGAAAACCTCTTCTAGCAGTTACCTTTTATGATCCAAGATCTACCCTTGAAGGTAAGGATGTTCATGTTAAGGTTGTTGCTGGTGTAAGGCCAGATGAATTAATTCCTATTGATCCTAATTCAAAAAGAGGGCAGCAAATTTATCACACTCTTCTCACTTGGTTAGTTAATAATAGGGACGGAACCTTTGCAGCAGCACAAAGAAGAGAACAAGCAGCAGCTGTTAGTAGTCAAGGTTAATATTGTCTAGTGAAACTTAGCCCACTGCGGCAGCTTCCGATAAAACCTCACAGTGAACCTCAATGGCGAGTGAATCAATCTCAGCCTTACAGCCGAAGCAAACATTGTAACAGGCGTCCTCCGAATATTCACTTTTGAAGCTTCTTCATCCATCCAAGTTGTCGGAATAGATTTAATCCGCGCCCGCGATTCTTTTTTTAAACAAAACAACAGTGCAATATCATAATTCCACTGGCTCGAAACCATCTTATGAATATTCTTTTCTAATATCTCTCTTGTAAAAACCTTAGCCCCGCACTGCGTATCATTATAAGGCAGAAAAAATAAAGAACGAATAATAAAATTATAACCCCGGCTCAAAAATTGCCTAAAAAAAGTCTGCTTTGCTACAATACTATCTTTATGCCATCTGTCTGCAATCACCCCGTCCGCCTCCCCAATATTTTTCACTAAATCATAAAAAGCTTCCGGCGGAGTCGAACAATCAGCGTCTACAAAACCAATAAAATCAGAACCCCGCTTCAACGCATCTTTAAATCCTTCTGTAATAGCAAACCCCTTTCCCCCACGCACAAAATCCAAAATCACCAATTCTTTATCTTTAAATTTTCCAACAATCTCTGAAGTATTATCACTGCACGCATTTAAAACAACCACAATCTCAAAATCCAAAACCCCATTCTTTTTCAATTCGCCAAAATAAGAAAAATATTCCCGCAATGTCCTCTCAATTCGCCCAGATTCATTATGCGCCGGAATAACCAAGCTAAGTTTATCCATAAAATAAACCAGCAGCACCCTTTTTTAAGTATTTATTTAATCCAGCACACTAATCTTTTTTTCTAAGTATCAGGAAACAAGCAACAACTGCTGGCAGCACCCCTGCAAGAGCTAGTGTAAGAATAGACATAGAAAAAACTTTAGCAGCACCCACACCAAAAAAACTAAACAACCCAATCAATGTCGCCTCCCGCGTCCCAAGCCCGTTAATTGTAATCGGAATCTGCGCAACAATTGTAGCTAAAGGAAGAATCGCTAAAAAATAAACAAAAGAAAGATTAATTCCCAGCGAAAGCCCAATAAGATAAGTCACAAGATAAGTATTAATCCATGTAAAAATATTAACACCAAAAACCAAAATTAAAAATCTTTTCTTAGGAAGATCATCATAAAAAGAATTAAAATCAACACGAATATTATCTTTTAATTTCTTTGGAAAAAGTTTATGATACATAAATCCCAGTAAAAATCTGCTGCTTTTTTTATTATAAAAAACAACAAACAAAAAAATAAGCACACCAAAAATAATCACAAGATAACCAAGAGAAAAAAAACTAAATCTATCCTTGAAAAAATACCCCATTACAATTGCAAGAAAAAACAGCGACGAGATATCCAAGACCTTATCAATAATAAAATTACTAATTGCCTTCCCTGTGCTAGCATATTTTCTTAAATAATCCACCCGGATAATTGATCCAAGTTTTGAAGGAGTGACAAAACCATAAAAATGCGAAACCAAATTAATTTTCAATGCCTTTGAAAAAGGAACTAAAATCTTCTGCTTTCTCGCAATCAGATACCACTTAATTGTCTGGTTAACAAATAAAAACAAAATAAAAACCAAACTCAGCAGCAAAAACCAAATATTCGCACTCCAAATCTCAATCAAAACCCGGCGAAGATCAATAATAAATAAAAGATAAATAAAAATAGCAATTCCAATAAACGGCAGATACTTTTTCCATTTCATTTAATCAGCACCCCCTGAAAAATCCACAAAGCAAAAAGGCAGATTAAAATCTGAAAAATAAAAATCAGATAAACAACATCCTTCTCCCGAACATCTTTTTTAAATTTACTTAAAATAAAAATTGATAAGTGTGTCAGCCCGTAAATCTTTTTATAAGGCAGTTCTAAGTTGCCTTTTTTATCTGGCACCCCAAAAGAATATTTCCTTAATTTCCCTCTGCACTTAAGAAATGTTTCTATAACATAAGGAATAAAAATAAACATTGCAATCCTTTCAAAATTACCAAGAATAGCCATTCCCGCAATCAGCGCACCTACAACATAAGTTAAACTATCTCCCGGGAAAACTTTAGCAGGCATTCTGTTATAAAAATAAAAACCAATTAAAGCAGCTACCATGCACAACCCAATAATCGCCAGCCACGCCGAACCAGTAGCATAAGCAGTAAAACTTAGAAAAGACAAAATAATAATTCCCAGCCCTGCCTCCAGCCCATTAAAACCTGCAAGAAAATTATAAGTAGTAGCAGCACCTGCAATTCCGAGCGGAATCAATAAAAGCGGATAAAAAAGCCCAATATTAACCGGCCCTAAAAAAGGAAAATTCACAACATGATGCCCAGCATTAATCACAACCAGCGGAATCGAAGCCATAAAAGCAAGAAAAATTCTAAACCGAACAGAAAGCCCCCCCTGCCGCCACCCCAGCAAATCATCAGTCAATCCCACAATAGCTAAAATTAAAATCACACTTAATAAAGAAAAAATCTCAAGAGTCACCCCATCCCCGTCTATAAAAAAAGTACGAATCGCAACATAAAATAAAACTCCCAGCACAAACGCAAGAACAACCACCCCCCCCCCCGAAGAAGCCACATTCCGCGGATGCCCCGCCTTATTCATATCCTCCCACAACAGCCCAATCTGCCTGCTCTTCCGAATCCATTTAGGCAAAACCAAGACCACAATCAGGAAACTCAGTAAAATAGAAGCAAACAACAGCATTTCCATAATTATTTATCAATCCCATACTTTTAAACTTTACAATCCCCTAATTCACTGATTAGTCACCACTACTAAGTTACGAATAATACAAAGGTTTATAAACTATCTCTACCATATAAATGCATGAAAAAAGACATGAAAGAAAAAGATGCGAAAATACTAAAAATCCTAGTTAGAACACTAAAATTAAATAAATCTAAAACACTTAAATAAAATGGAATTTGTAGAACCTGTAGACGATTATCTTGAAAACTATAATGCATAACTACATTTTCCTCTGCAATAACCTTTCCTGTCATCTGATTAAAAACACTCCTAAAAAAACCTGGAAAAGAAACAACAAAGACACTGCCAATTAAAACAAGAACCACAAACCCAACTAACAAAACTTCTCTTTTTTCCACCATCTAAAATTAAACACCTTGTACCTTATTAAAAGTTTTTATTCTCAAGAACTATATACAATTACTACAAAACCCAATCAATATACTTCTCAGGCTCAATACTCACATACTCCTCAACCTTTTTCTCTCTGCCAGTATATTCAACATCCCAAATCTTAATCGGCCCCTGAAGCCCCTGGTAATAAACAAAGTCCCGAACCCCAAGCCCCTGCGCCCGAAGTTCTGCAACAACCAGAGCCGGCTCTGTATAAGCAACAGGGAAATTAGGAAAATTATTAAACACATCATCAAGAAGATACTTCTGCGCTAAAAAGCCCCTCATAACTCTCGGCGAAATATAAATCATTGTCGCCATCCTATCCACACTAATACTACCCCCACTAGGAACAATAGTCTCAATTATATAAGCAGTTCCTTCAACACCCTCACCCAAATCCATAAACCTGCCGTCAAAATAAACATACCTCAACCGAGCCCTAATCTGCTGATTATTAAAGAAAAATACAACTTGGGCATTGTCAATTGTAAAAGATCCATTTGCCCCATTTACAGTTTCCAAAATAACACCCCCAACACCTGCCGCCCCTGCCGGCAAAAAGATATTCTGCCCGCTCTCATTTATAATCAGGTCCTCATCCAACATGCCTCCGCCCTGAAAAACCATCACAGTCCCGTTAGCAGTTTCCTGCGTCTGCCTCTTGTCTGACATCATCGTCGGTATCCACGAAAACCTGTCCAGCTCCTTATTACTCCCAATCGAAGAAAAAGCTCCATACTTGCCAATATCAGTAGAATCAATTAACAAGTGAGTAGTATCATGATTATACAAAAACTCTAAAGCATCATCCTGATTGTCCCCTGTCAAAACCAGCCGCCCCATATGATAATTCCAAAAAGTAATCATATTCCCCCCATCCAGAACAGTCGCCCGCTCCCCAATTGACTGCACCCAGTACCCATAGTCCCACCAGTGAGCAAACACTGCATCTTCCGGAGTACTATCCCGCACCCACGACATTGCCTTCTGCCACTGGTAATTATAACCTGAAGGAACATGATAATAAGCCCTCTGTTTAACAGCACCATAATAATTCCAAAAAGCAAACAAACTCAGCAAAACAACCACAATAAAAATTATGCCAATCACATTTTTCCCCATCCCCCTCTCTGACTCCTGCCATTTTGAAAAACACTCTACTATAAGGTAAGCAACAAAAATAGGAGCAACAACAGCTAAAACCATAATCAACCTAACAGCACTTCTTGCTGTGAACACACACAAAACAAACAACGCAAATAAAAGCAAATAATCAAACCTCACCCTTTCCAAACCACGATGCCCCTCCTTATGATACAGAGCATAGTAATAAATCAGAGAACCAATCAACAGCAAAGCTGTAATATAATAAAGAGCCTTACTAATAAAATTCTCCCCATTAAAAAAACTATTTGAAGCATACCGCGAAAAAACAAGCCCAAAGAAAAACAAAACATAAAATGCAGTCAAAACCCACGAATCTTTTTTCTTAATCTTATTCAGCATCTTCTTAAATAAAACAACAGAACCAATAAAGAACAGCCAGAACATTATCGGTCTATTCTGAATAAAAGGGCCAAAACTATTTTTCCACTCTGCAAAATACGGCTGCCTGTTTTCAGCAACAGTTACATCCCACCGCCCCACCACCGGCTTAAACAAAAACCTGTTTATAACCTGCCCCTTCTCAACAATAAAACTCGGACCAAAAGCAACAGACACCAATAAAAGACCCACCACAATCGCTGCAATCAGCGACACAATATTCTTCGGAATCTTTGTATCCTCTAAAAATTTAATCTGAGAAATCTTAGTCTTCCAAACAACAAAGTGAACAACAAGAATAAAAAACACAAGAAAAGCTAGCCCGCTATCAATCGACGAAGTCATTTCAAATAATGAGAATTTTTGAGACAATAGGGATAAAAGTCCAAAAGAAACTAAAATCCATATACTATAAATAATAAATTCCTTTTTTCTAATCTTATTTAAAATAAAAGCAAGAAAACTTGCCACCCCAATTGTAATAAAAACATATGTAACCCCCCCCCAAATCAGCCCCATTGCAGCAGTAGAAACACCAGCAAGAACAGCAAAAACCCCCGCCCCCCTCATTGACTCAGATTTCCACGCTTTCAAAAATAAATAAAAAGTAAGAAACATAAAAAAGAAAGCTGCAGATTCTTTTTCAGGAATTCCAGCCACAGTTCTCGATAAAAATTCCGGAACCACAATCATAAAAAAAGTAGAAATAAATGCAATAACATTTGCCTTACCCTCATTTGCTTTCCCACGCCCAATAAAAACCTCGCGAACAAAAAAGAAAAAAGCAAGAATCGTCAGAACAAACATAATCACCGGAAGAAAAGCAGCAGCAAACTCAACACTATAATCTCCAAAAATATTAACCAAACTATGGGTCCAGACAATCAGATACGGAAGCAGTTTAGTTTCCCTGGCAGTTTCAAAACCAAGCGGAACATTTCGCATCATATCAATTTCAGGCAGACTGCCCTCCTCAACAATTGTCTTAGCATAACGCGTAAAAAACCACGGATCTAAATCAGGACCCAAAGTCCAGTCATCTCTTGCAATATCCCACAACCCCGGCCGCCCCCCGTGGTCATGCATCGGCATACTTCTAATATAAACTCCAAGAATCACAGCAATAACCAACAGCCCCAGAACCCACACCCGCCTCTGTTTCACTATATCAAAAAGCCGCCTCTTCCTCGCCTCAATCAAACCCTCTTGCTCATCCATCTTTTAACACATTATTAATTACTTTTAAAACTTCCGCCCTAACCTGATTCCCAGCCAACTATCCCATTTCTAAACTGCGACACCACTACAACTCCCAATCAATATACTTATCAGGATTAGTACTCACATATTCCTCATTAAACTCCTCCCGCCCGCTATACGCAACTTCCCAAATCTTAATCGGCCCCCAAAGAGCATCTTGATAATAATTAAATTCTCCAACATCAAGCCCCCGATTTCGCAAATCTGTCACAATAAGAGATGGCTCTGAATAAGCTAACTTAAAATTAGGAAAATTATTAAACACATCATTAAGAAGATACTTCTGAGCAAAAAATCCCTTCATAGCTTTCTGCGAAATATAAAGCACCCCACCCATCCTATTAAAATCTATACTATCTCCAGAAGGAAAGACCGAGCCAAACAAATAAGCAGTCCCATTTAACCCCTCATCCAAATCAATAAAATTGCCATTAAAATAAACATACCTCAACGGATACACAACTCTCTTATTATTATAAAAAAATACAATCTTCGCCTTATCAATTGCAAAAGAGTCATTGCCAGTATTAACTGTCTCTAAAATCACCCCTCCTATCACCGCCCGCATGCCAGGCAAAAAAACCTCCTGTCCTTCTATAGACAAAACCAAATCCTCATCTATCAATTCCCCCTGACTCTGGTAAACTCTCACTATCCCGCTCTCTGTTATTTGCTCTTGCGATTTATCCACCATCATTCTAGGAAACCGAGACCGTCTATCAAAATCTTTATTACTCCCAATCGAAGAAAAAGCCCCGTACTTTCCAATATCAGTAGAATCAATTAACAAATGCGTCGTATCATGATTATACAAAAACTCTAAAGCATCATCCTGATTGTCCCCTGTCAAAACCAACCGCCCCATATGGTAATTCCAAAAAGTAATCATATTCCCCCCATCCAGAACAGTCGCCCGCTCCCCAATTGACTGAACCCAGTACCCATAATCCCACCAGTGAGCAAATACAGCATCCTCTGGAGTACTATCCCGCACCCACGACATTGCCTTCTGCCACTGCTGGTCATACGGACTTGGTATCATATTTCTAGCATAGTCTTCTGTTGTATTATAAGAATCCCAAAAAGCAAGCAGACTCAACACTATAACCCCAATGAAAATCACTGCCATTGTAGTTTTCCCTGTGCCCTTTCTCAACTTCCGCCACTTAGAAAAAATTTCTACAAGAAGATAAGCAACAAAAATTCCAGCCACCATCTCTAAAATCATAATCAGCCTCATAGCACTCTTAGCAGCAAATACACACAAAACAAAAAATGTAAATAAAAGAAGATAATTAAAGCTTATTTTTTCAAAACCTTTATGCTCCTTTTTCTCATATTTCCAATAATAATAAATTAAAAAACAAAACAACAGTAAAGCCGGAACAAAAGAAAAACTCTTGCTAATAAAATTCTCCCCATTAAAAAAACTATTTGAAGCATACCGCGAAAAAACAAGCCCAAAGAAGAACAAAACATAAAACCCTGCCAAAACCAGCGAATCTTTCTTCTTAATCTTGCTCAGCATCTTCTTAAATAAAACAACAGAACCAGCAAAAAATAACCAGAACATAATCGGAATATCTTTAATAATTGGACCAAAACTAGTTCTTAATTCTACAAAATACGGCTGAATATTTTCAGCAACAGTTACATCCCACCGCCCCACAGTCGGCTTGATAATCATCTGTTGTATTCCCTGAACCTTGTCAATCACAAATTCCGGACCAAGAATAACTGCTGCAAATAAAAGACCAAAAATAATAGCTGCAATGAGTGAAACAATATTTGGCGGAATTTTCTTCTTCTCAGCTATCTTCTCTAAAAATCCAACCTGAGAAATTTTTGTCTTCCAAATAATAAAATGAACAGCAAGAATAAAAAACACGAGAATAGGAAGAAAAGTTTCTAAAAGATAGAACATTGCCATCAAATAAAATCTTTGGGAAAATCCAATCATCAAACTAAAAGCAACAAACATCCAGATACTATAAATCATAAACTCTTTTTTCTTAATCTTATTTAAAATAAAAGCAAGAAAAATAGTTGCACTAAGACCAACAAAAACATAAGAGTGCCCGCCCCAAATCAACGCCATCAAACCAGTAGAAATACCCGCTAGAACAGCAAAAACCCCCGCCCCCCTCATTGACTCAGATTTCCACGCTTTCAAAAATAAATAAAAAGCAGCAAACATAAAAAAAAGAGCAGCTGATTCTTTTTCAGGAATACCAGCAAGAGTTCGCAAAATCAATTTCGGCATCACCACCATAAAAAAAGTCGAAATCAGCGCAATAATATTTGCCTTTATCTTGCTCTTCTTCCCCTTCCCAATAAAAACCTCTCGAACAAAAAAGAAAAAAGCAAAAATAGTCAGAGCAAACATAAGCACAGGCATAAAAGCAGCAGCAAACTCAACACTATAATCTCCAAAAATATTAACCAAACTATGGGTCCAGACAATCAGATGCGGAAGCAGTCGTGTTGCCTTAGCAGTTTCAAAACCAAGCGGAACATTTCTCATCATATCAATTTCAGGCAGACTCCCTTCCTCAATAATTGTTTTAGCATAACGCGTAAAAAACCACGGATCTAAATCCGGACCAAGAGTCCAATCATCTTTTGTAATATCCCACAACCCCGGCCGCCCCCCGTGGTCATGCATTGGCATCGTTCGGAGATAAAGTCCAAGAATAATAGCAATAATTAGCAGACCTGCCACCCAAACCTTATTTCCCCCCATAAAACTCAAGATCTTCCCCTCTCTTTCCCTTACCCAATCATCTCCATCTTCCATAATATCACCACATTCCAATGCCTTTTAAAATTTCTGTTTGACATAAGAAAATGTTTAGAAATCATTTCTTTTTTCTCATTCTCACAATAATCCAACCAGCAATCATTCCCATTATTCCCGCAACAAAACTATAAAGCCAATTAAAACTAGTTATCAGAGCTGCAACAAAAAAGAAGATAAAGATCATTAAACCTACGATTGTCGCATTCTTAGTTTTCTCTTTGATTTCCCCATCAATTGCTTTTTTGTTCTTTCCTTTCTGCCTTAACCTATATCTTTCAAAATATTGAAATCCCCATATTAACATACACGCATAAAGATAAGACATGATGATCATAACAGCTGGATAACCTATTTTAAGTATGGATAAGTGTGATTTATAAAAACTTAAAACAAAATAATTTCTTAAAAAGACAAAACTAAAGAAAATAAATAGAAATATTTTATAAGAATCATTCAACTTAAAAAACTCCCCTACCATATCCAACTTAAAACAATCAAACCTTAAAAATGTTTACAAAACCACCACCCTCCATAAAATTATTTAAACTCTTTCACTCACCTACCTGTAATAGAAAATGCATCTAAAGATAGAGCTCCCAAATAATGATGATATCTTAGAGAATATTCAGGCACTAATTCCTGCGTTAAGTAAAATGGAAGAGTGTTCTAATGGAAAGATTTTGCTTGACCTTTCCGATACTTCTTGGATGCCTCCTTGTTGTATAATCTTGTTAAGCAATAAAGTTCTTGAACTTAGAGAAAGAGGGATAGTTTTTGATTGGATTCCTCCCGAGAATGAGAAAGTTAATTTACATCTGCGTAAACTTGGGTTTCCATTAGGATCTAAGGTTGATGGAGATTCTTATGTTCCCATAACCCACATCATCTATGATAAATCTGATCGGAAAAAACTAGGGAAAGCCATAAGTGATCTATTAAATAAGCTAATCGAAAAAATTCCCAACAACTTAAATGGCGTTTCTTACATACTTGGAGAATTATCTGATAATATTGAGGATCACTCTGAATTTAATTGTGCTTCAATTATGGCGCAATATTTTCCGCAAAAGAGGGAAATAGAAATTATTGTATTTGACGATGGTTTAACAATTCCTGGAGTTTTTGTTAAAAATAATGTCTCCTTTAATAGAGATTCCGAAGCAATCGAGAAAGCAGTTTCTGGAGAAATTTCTACTAAAGGAATCTCTGAAAAAGAAGAGGGGCGGGGATATGGATTGAGAACTTGTAGAAAACTTTCAGTTGAAGATTTTATGGGAGAGATTTATATCTTTTCTAGAAAAGGGAATGTTATCTCAAAATACAACCAAGAAAGTATAGTTGGAGATATTGAAGAAGAGTTGGATGGAACGCTTCTTTGTGTTAAAATAAAGTTACCTTTAGAAGAAATAGATTTTTATCGTAGTGTAGAATAGATATTTAGTGTCGAAGCAACTGACATATGTCACCACTTAAGGTTCCTATGGAAAAACTACAACACCGAAGATGACACATTCACAAATTAAAATAGTAGGATTGGCAACCAAGGGTTGCCTATAGGTGCCTTCGGCACTGATTTATACTAAAATCAAATTAAGTAATATGACAACGACGATGAAATTATTAGACTAAACCTAAATTAACTTTCAGTTAGCTACTGACATATGTCACCTGCGTGCACAAGAATAGATATTTAGATACTTTTAAATATCATGATTTGCTATTATAAATATGGAAAAAAGAATATCACTTTTTGAGGTATTCGGCAACAATATTATAACTAGAAATTCAATTTTTGACTTTTTTACCGAATTAGAAGATTCGAAGGAAGATAAAATTGTTCTAGATTTTAAGGATATTACTTTTATTTCAAGATCCTGTGCTGATGAATATCTTAAACAAAGGAAAATAAGCAAGAAGGCAGTCATAGAGACAAATATGTCTAAGGATGTCTGTAATATGTTCGATTTAATTAATAAGCAGTACAAAAAAGCTGGTTTAAAACTCTTAGCTAAGATTATCCCTCGATGCGAGAGTTGTTCCTTAGTTTTTGCTTAAGACAATTCAATTCTTAGATTCGCTTTCTTTTTCAGTATGACTCCAATTTCCGTCAAAACAAAACAGGAGTAATGTAAACCTCAACCAAAGCAGAAACAAATAAAATCACAATCGCAATAATAATCAAAATTAACGAGTCCTGCAAAATTCTCCACATCCGCTCCCCCTTCAAATCCCGCCGGATCACAGCAACAGAAACAATCCCCCCAGCCAGTGCCCCGATAAAATAAGCAGAAATTTCCGGAATCCCATGAATCATATATCTCAGCAGCCCCATCGGAAGCTGCACCAGATTGCTTTGCGTAAAAATCCCAATAGCAGCAGCAATCACCGACGCATTCCAAACTAGAATAAAAATAGCTCCAGCCCCAAAAGCCAGCGAAAACAAAATCGTAAAAATTAAAACATAAATATTATTTGCAAAAATATTCATTATCAAACTTGACCGCGTGATATTGCCAGTCACAGGTGCAACACCGTGTGCAGCAACGCAGTCATTAAGATTAACAGGATTATTAATCGCGCAAAAAGTCCGAACCTGAAAATTAAAATTATGGGGAGCACTATCTGGCAGAACAATATACCAAAAAGAAAGAGCAATAACAAAACCCAGAAACATCCACATCAGGGCGCGCAGCGCCTTAGAGTGCTCCTTAATCAGTCTGCCTGACTCTGCAATCTCAATATCCTTTCCTTCTTCCAGTTTAATCAGATAATACATATAAGGCATGCAGGTTATCACAATAAAAATCACCACCAACAGCCCAGACCCCTCCCGCAAAACAGAATCCTTCCCAAAAACATAAGTCACAAGCAGCAGCGCCACACTCGCCCAAAACAACCCAACAAAGAACAACTCCCACGGCCGCCTCTCTGACCTCTTTGGTTTAACAAGCATCTCTAACATATTAACACATCATCCTCATTCTTACATAGGGAATATCTTTTTAAAGTTTTATACACTTCTAATACCATGAAAAAAAAGGTGAGAAAAAAACAAAAACAAAAAGTGAAAAAAAACACAAACAAAACTCAGAAAAAATCAAATCCTAGAAAATCAAGGAAACCCAAATTGTCAAGATTTGATCAGATTCTCCAAGATATCAAAGATGTAAAAATCCAGGGAGCAACTAATATAGCAAAAGCAGGCATTAGAGCATTCCTTCTTAAATCAGATAAAGAATCTGTAAAAAAAATTCTTAAAACAAGACCAACAGAACCTCTTCTGCAAAATGCAATCAGATATTTGCAAAAATCAAAAAACCCAAAAACAGCATCTGCAAAATTCCTCAATTACATGAAAAAATCAAAACAAAAAATAGCAAACTCTGGGTCTGCCTTAATAAAAAAAGAAATGAACATCTACACCCACTGTCACTCCTCAACTGTAATTGAAATTTTAAAACAAGCTAAAAAAAGAAAAAAGAAATTTGTTGTCTATACAACTGAAGTTGAACCCTTGCTCCAGGGCAGACAGACTGCAGAAGAATTAGCAAAATCAAAAATCCAAATCGTCATAGCTCCTGACCTTGCAGCAGAACAAACTCTTGAAAAGTGCGACCTTCTCCTATTCGGAGTTGACGCCGTCACAAAAAAAGGACTTGCAAATAAAATAGGTACAAACATATTATGCAAACTTGCCAAAGAATACAGCATCCCGCGGTACGCCTGCGGAACTTCACTAAAACTCGCAAAAAAAATAAAATTAGAATCCCGCCCAACCAGCGAAGTCTGGCAAACCAAAAACAAAAAAATAGAAATCATAAATCCAGCTTTTGACTTTGTAGAAAAAAAATTAATCACAGGAGTAGTCAGCGAACTCGGAGTCCTCCCTTTTAATCAGTTTATTAAAAAAGCAAAAAATAATTTGAAAAAATTTTCTTAAATCTTAAATGAAAGTCTACACAGACGGCGGAAGCAGAGGCAACCCAGGAAATGCAGCATGCGCATTTGTAGCTGTCAGCAATGAAAAAATCATAACGCAAAAATCAAAATTTCTAGGAACAAAAACTAACAACGAAGCAGAATATCTCGCAGTCATCCTCGCCTTGGAAAACATAAAATTAAAACAATTTGAAATAATTTCAGATTCAGAATTAGTAATAAAACAGCTCACAGGCGAATATAAAATCAACAAACCCCACCTCGCCCTCCTCCATCAGAAAGTTCGCGGACTTATTAGCAACAGAAAAGTCAGATTCTCCAACATAAAAAGAGAAAACAAGTTCATCACCCAAGCTGATCTTTTAGTCAATCAGGTTTTGGATGGGCGTGCTTAAATCTTGGCTAATAGGATAACAAAATTGCTCTATTAAATTACTTTATCTCTTTTTAATTTATCAAATTCTTTTAAAACTTTTTCATTTCTTTTTGCGTAATACTTGAAAATGCAAAATTTATTCTTACTTCACAACTCAAAACCAGCAAACTTATAAAGACTATGATACTAATACTAATAGCAATCTTCGGATTGTGAGTATGAACCCCGGTGATCGTGAGGTTGCCGGATGCTTTAATTTTTCTGAAGATTTCGGAGGCATTTTTAATGGAGGATACTTTAATTTTTGTTGATGATGGATTTTTTGGGTTAGTTAAAAAACAGTTTCAAAAAGAGGATGGCAAACCTAAAAAATATTTGCAAACATTTAGAAATATTTGTAAAAAAGAAAATTTAAATTTAAAACATCTTTTCATTTATACTGCTCCCCCTTTTCAAAGTCCAGTACCTACAAAAAAAGAAGATTTTTTAATGAGTCGTTATCAGAATATGACTAAGATGTTAAGAAAGAAAAAATGGATTACCTTAGGAGAAGGAAGATGCCAGAAATATATCAATGAAAAAGGAAAAGAAGATTTTTGCCAAAAAGGAGTTGACGCCTTAGTTATTATGGATATGTATGATATTAAAGAAGATTATCCAGAGATCAAGAAAATAATTTTAATCGCTTCAGATTCTGATTTTGTTCCAGTAATCAAGAGGATGAAGCAAAAAGGTTTTGAAGTAATTATTTACACTTATTTTGATAGAAAAAGAAAATCTAGATTTTCAACTTCAAATCATCTCTTAAAAATAGCTTCAAGGTGGGTAAGATTAAACAAAGAGGATTTCGCAAATAAAAAATGATTCCCACCACTCACAACCCACCACCACCAAACCCCACATCTGACTTCGTCAAGATGTTCCGCTCCTCAAGTTTATAATCACCCCATCTCCTTCCCCCATCGTAAAATACTAATCTACAATACTAAACAAAAATAGTCCATAATCAAACCGCAGGTTTGGAATAATAGTTTCTTTTTCTGTTTCAGCTTTCTTTCTAAGAAAAAAAACTCCTAAGCCATCTTCAAAACTTTCCGAAAAATCAAACTAGCAATAATTGAACTCCCAAGATACCACCCAAACCACCCCCAGAACCCCATCAGCGGAGTATAAACACTTTTCAGCCACGCAAACAAAATCAAAAACGGAATAATTGTAATAAACATCGGCTTAAAACTCGACTTCATCATCGTCCCTGTAATCTTCATAACTTCCATCTGAATCTCCTTAATCTTGCAGTCATCTTTGCAGTCCTTCAACTCTTTCTGCAGCTCCTTCTGCCTCTTTTTCAACGACTTCAAATGCTCCTGATTTGTCACCCACTTTGTCACTAAAGTTGAAATAAAAGTTATCCCAATTGCAATTACAATTAACGAAGGCACAGGATAATTTGTAATAAATTCTACCACCATATTACTTATTACAATCAGACCTTTTTAAAATTATCATTCGCTCTGCACTGTTTCATATTTATTAATTTACTTAGTTAAGCTGAACAAGCCAGGGGTAAGAATGGTGGTGATCACAAAAATGCAGGCGAAAATCAAAAGCCGACAAGGCGGAGATTTTCGCCCAGCCAGGCACGTTCTAAATCAGCGAGCCCGAAGGGCGCGTTGTGATCTGCCCACATTCACTCTTAATTATTTAACTTAATATATCATTCACAATTATTCAATCAACCCCCAAAAAAACCCCGCAAAGCAGGATTCATATCCATAGCATGCTGTTGCGCAATATTCTGATACAACTGATACAAAATCATAATCGCAAGCAGAATCGCAGTCCCGCCAACTAAAGCACCTAACAGATTCGCAACCGAAGCAAGAATACCCACCGCCGCCCCGCCCATAATGGTCAACGGCGTAATATACCTCTTCAAAATACTTTCCAAAACCCGCTCATCCTTTCTAAATCCAGGAATACTCATCCCAGAAGACATAATATTCTTAGCTTGACTCCGCGCATCCATTCCAGACGAACTAACCCAGAAAAACGCAAACAAAATTGAAAAAACTGTATAAAACAAAACATGCCCTACCGACTGCAGCACAAAAATCCACCTAAAACTTCCTGTAATCAGCGTCTCTAACAAAGGTGTAGAATTAATCCAAAAAGCAAGACCCGAAATAGGCTGTGCATTAATAAACCCGCCTAAAAAAGTTGCATGGCCCAGCCAGTTTTGCAGCAACGACGCAAACAACTGCACATTAGCAGCCAGAGCAGAAACTAAAATAACAGGAATAACAGAAGCATAAAAAAACTGCAGCGGCCACTTAACCCCGTAACCCCGCAGCCGGTCATAACTCAACGGAACCTCCACTTTCAACGACTGAGCAAAAACAACAATCAAAAATAAAACAGCAGTTACAATAATCGGAAAAACTGCCCGCGCCGCACCTGTCCCGTCTCCCACAATCACAGACGCAACCAAAGCCAGCACCTTCCCGCTCGCCTCCAAAGTTCCCTGAGTCCCAATAAACTGGAACAACTGCGCAAACAACCTCCACCCAATACCTGCCGCAATAAACAAACTAACACCAGAACCAAAACCCCACTTCTGCACAACCTCATCCATAAATATAATCAGAAAACCACCAAGGCACAGCTGAAAAATAACCAGCCCAGCAAAACCTTCCTGAGCAGCAATCCCCCGCATCAGCACATAAACAATCGCCTCGAAAATAACAAAAGCAAAAGCCAGCATCTTCTGCAGCGACTGAAAATATCTTTTCCCTTCCTCACTATTCGTATCAATATCAATAATCTGCGCCCCCTTAAGCAGCTGCAAAATAATTGAAGACATAACTATAGGACCAATACCCAGCGAAATAATACTCCCAAACGACGTCCCAAGTAAAATAGCAAGATACTCAAACCTGCTGAAAAAAGAATCAGAAATCCCAAACAGCGGAATATTCGACAAAACAAAAAACGCAACAATAATTATCAGCGTCCACTTTAGCTTCGTATTAAAACTAACTTTCTTTTCAGTCGGCGCCCGCACTTCAGGCAAATTGTGCAGCAAGTCTCGCAATGCCATGATTTAGATTCGAGAATTTGATTTATAAAGTTAATGTGAGTGCGTTGAGGTCAAGTATAGCTCGAGTTATTTGTTTAAGTGTTTATTTTGTATTCAAGGAAAAACCAAACAAGCTAGTAAAAGATTAAGACACAGATCATAAACAGAAACAGGAAAATAAAAATTGGCAAAGCCATTTTTATTTTGGGCAAAATCAGAAAAAAGCAAAACCAGCCAGAAGTAATAAGCAAAACCAGCCAGGGGAAAAATCCCATCCAGATCACAAACCGCGCCTTCGGCGCGGTACATAAACGACAAGACGCTTGCGTCTTGGAGTGTGGAGAAAAAAACAAAGGAAAGGAGTAAAGAGGAAAACGTAGTTTTCCTTTTTGTTGTGCGGCGGCGGCACAGGGCGCTTCTATTCCACACACAAAATCATCACAACAATCCTTAAAAACCCCACCCCAACAAAACTTTTTAGAAAAAAGTTTTATCAAAAACTAGGTGTTATTCTTTCTTCCCCCCCCACACCCCCACACCACTCACACCCCCCCGCAGGACACCCGCCCCCCAACAACTTCAACGCCTTCCCCCAAACCTTCTCAGCAGCATCAACATCCACTTTCATCTTAACTAATTCGGTGTCAAAGACAACTTCGCCTGTTGCCATGACTTCTTTAGGAATGTAGAATAACAGGAAAAAATAATCTTCTGTCTTGTATCCATTTTTCCTTAGTAAGAAATTATAAACATTTTGCTGCAGCCGGTAATGTTCAGCAGTATCATCTTTCAGAGCATAACCCCTGGTTTTATAATCAAGAACAATAAATTTCTTTCCCTTAACAAGAATATAATCCACAGCCCCGTGCAGTTCATTGCCTTTTTTATCTGTCCAACTCACACCTTTAAAGTTACTCTGCCAAATTTTAAGTTTATCTTTATCATCAAACAGCTTCATCCCGCCGCATTCCCCATTTTCACACAGCTCAGGAGGCAGTTTCCCTTTTTCCATAAACTTATCAAAATGAATCTTCAATATCTTATCCATCCCAGAAGGCAGACTTGGGAATATGCCTGATGGTCTTTTCCAAACTTTGTGTTTTGTTAACCAGAAGCATCTCGGACATTCTTCCATTAAGTTTAATGCTGATGGTGATAATTTGAATGCTGTCATCCTGGTTATTGCAAAAGAGGTTATAAAAACTTTCCCAACCAACACACAAAACAAAACCCTAAGTTTTCTTCTTCCCTTTCTTCCCCTCACCCTCATCAACAATATCTGAAATCCTTTCTTCTATATTCCCCTTTTGTGTCAGCTCAGGGGGAATTCTATATTCAACCCACCGGACTTTTTTCTTCTCAACAACATCTTTCAATTTTTTCTCAACAGGAGATAACCGAGCATTCCCACTTTTCACTTCAACAAAAACAATTTCTTCAATCTCTTTTTCATCCATTCCTTTGAAAACAATAAAATCAATTGGTTTTCCGATAAATTTGCATTCATTTGGAAGATGTTCAAAATCTGGGAGATAGGGTGCTAATTGTTCTGAAAAATGCCCCCCGAGAACTGCACGAGACCTCATGATCGCATCTTTCCTATAACTGGGCAATTCCCCTTCCCAATGCCTATCCCGCGTAGAGCAACCTTCCCGCTTACCTAAAAAATAAGCAACTACTAGTAAGATTAAGAAAACTATTACTAAAAAAATTATCAATGCATCCATCTATTCCTAAATAGATCAAACTATAAAAGATTTTCTGTTAATCTGCCGCCCCCCCCACACCCCAACCACCACACAACCCAAACAAAGAAAACCTAAGGTTTTCTTTACTTTCCTCCTTCCTTATCTTTTCCACCACCAACCTCCCCCATAAATGTTCTAAAAATTAGGGTGCAATTCCTTCATCCCAGGCATCTTCATATTCTCCTTCACTATCATACTCTTGCCTCCACTCTTTATATCCTTCTGGACCAAGTAGGTTTCTTAAAACCTGATCTAATACCCATTGTTTGTGGTGCACTTCATCGATTCCCCCATATCTTCCGATAAGTTCCACTGCTTCTCCAATTCTCCTTTCGAGTCTTCTTCCTTTTCCCATCTTAAATTATCAGAACTCTTTTTCCCTTTCAGGTATTTTTCTTAGGTTTTGCCTTTTTTCCATTTTCCCCCACACCCCCTTCCTCCCTCTCCACTTTTTTCTCCACCTCAACAACAGGCAAAACAATTTTCCCGCCCACCTTTTCCATTTTCTCAATTGCTGTTTTCGAAGCTGCCCCTGCAATTATCTCACCTTTAAAACCATCACCTTTTCCAAGAATTTTATACTCTTTAAGTTCAATTTTCCCTTCCCCAAATCTTTTTCTCACCTCAGTTAAATTCAAAACATTATTAACTTTTTTCGCAGTTCTCCGCGAAGTAAAACCCCCGCCCCCAAAATAACCCTTCTTTGCCCCTGCCTCCTTAGCTAACTTTAATGCTTTTTGTTTTTTATGATCAGCCCGCTTACCACTCCCCGCCATCCCAACCCCGCCCCGATTCCCATGCCCCTTATGCTTCTGCCGAAAACCCCACCCAGCTGTCCTGCTTCCCCTTAACCGCGATGTCTTTTTCCGTTTTTTCAATTTCATCTTTCTATTCCTGCGGCATTTAATTGTTCAATTCCAAAAACATAATCTGAAAATCTCAGACCATAGCTTCTAACATTCCTAAGCTCCCCACTATTTTTATCTCTTTCTCCAATCTGAACACTCTTACCTCTGCCATGCCTTTTGAATTCAACATAATCACCATGAATAGCAACAACCAATTCATCCCTTCCATCAAATGTAAGCACCTCCCCGACATGAGCATCTATCATAACATCCTCCCTAAAAGTTTACCAATATCATCATGCTTTCCAAGAACACCTTTCGGAACCGCAACTTTAGTCGACCTCTTAAAACCACCAACAGGCGGGTGCAGCCGATAAAATCCCTTCGCCTTATCCTTGCCCCGCTTCTCATTCAACTCCTTAACTAACTCGTCATCAACAGCCCCATAAGCAACAAAATCCTTAACCTTCCCAATCATTCCCACCTTCACTTCATCCTTCTCATCAACTAAAACACAAACCAACTTCCGCCTCAGCTTCAGCCTATACAAAGTTTCAACTATCTCTTTCTTTAGACCAATCTGTCCTGCAATTCTTATTACTGCTATCATCTTAAACCTGAACCTCCCCTAATTTAGTCAAAGCTTGCATACAAGCAGCCACCGTGTTAATTGTAGTCCGCACTTTCCCAGATGTCTTGCTATAAACATCCTTGATTCCAGCTAGCTTCAAAATCTTTTTCAACTCCTTTCCCACTACCAGACCTGTTCCCTGAGGCGCCGGCATTAATTGAACACTAACAGACGAAACCTTGCCTTCAGTTACAAGCGGAATACTATGCGGCTCATTACAAGAGCAGTCATAACTTGCACAGCCCCTTTCAATCTTCTGAATATTCAGTTTAGCTTTTCTTACTGCCTTTTCCCTTGCGGGCAGTGTTTCTGAAGCCCGCCCCACCCCAACCCCCAAATGCCCATGCCCATCCCCAACAACAGCCATCACTCCAAAAGTCAAAACATTTCCTTCCTGAGTTTTCTTCTGAGTCTGTCTCCACGCTCGCCTCTTCCCCCCGCCAAACTTCCCCTTTGCCTGCCCAATAAAAAGCAAATCAGTTTTCAAATTTTTCAAAAGCAAATCAACAATCTGAGACTCCATAATCTTTTTTCCCGAAGAAAAAATTTCCCCAATAGTTTTTATCTTGCCAGAACGAACATCTCTCCCAAGTTGAGTTTTAGGAACCCACGCATCAAGTTTTTCCTTCGCCTCCCGCGCAAATCTTTCTTCCCGAGACTCCCTCTGGAAATTCCCACGCCCGCCCCGCCCCGCCTGCTCTCGCTTCTCCCCAGCAACAAATTCCTTTGTCACTTCAGCATCTGCCTTTTTTTCTTTTTCCTCCACCTTTCCACTCATTACTTTCAAAGCTTCTCCAGCACTTTTCTCTTTCAGTTCCTCAGCTCGCCCTTCCATTTTCTTTTCCTTTTCTCCTTCATTTAGTTTTATATCAGCCATTTTGAACTCCTAATTTAGATTTAACCTTACTTATCATTTCCTTCACTTCAGGTTTTAAATGTTCCCCATCCAATCTTTCTTTTGACGGAAAAACCTTTTTATCAACCTTAACATTCACACCCCCGTCAACTAACCCAGTGACTACAGCATAAATCCTATTTCCGTAAATTGTCCGCGCCATTCCCAAGTCAAGAATAAACTCATCCTTGCTGTCAGATAATTTTTTAGCCATCAGCAGCCCAGTCAAATAACCCGCAGGAACCCCTTTCAAACTTCCCTTAAATTTCCCATCCCACCCTTTCTTAATCAGATCCCGCGAACTAACACCAGCAAGAACCTTGTCCTGCGCTTCATGACTTTCCACAGCCTGCGCAATAAAATATTTGTTCGTCTTTCTAATTACAATTCTTGGCTTACCCGACTTTAGCAAATTCATTCTCAATTTGTAATCTGTCTTATTCTCTTTTCTCCTCCGCTTCTGTGTCCGCCGCGTCATATTTCCCCCAAGCTTTCATTTAAATGCCGTCTGCTCCTGAACTTCTTCGCCCGAATCCTCTTCCTAATCTCCCTATGTTTATCCTTGTCAATTTCCTTTGTCTTCAAAAGATGCCCCGCAAACTTCCGCAGCTTTCTCGTCAATTTAACATAATCTTGTTTTGTCTGATTTACTTTTTTCTTGATTTTTCCAGTCCTTCTCCGATGCTTTCTTTTCTGCACCGCCCTCCGCCCCTTCACCTCCCGCACCCGAATCGCTCCTGATTTATGCAAGTCCAAAATATCCTGCCGCGTAATTGCTTCCTTAATCTCAGACTCATGCCCAGCTGCAAAAACCACTCGGTTCTTCCCAACTTTCAAAACTTTCGCCGCAAGCGCCTTCTTTTTAGCTAGTTGCATTTGAATCCTCCTTAACCGATTTTTTATTAGTTTCAGTTTTTATCTCTGTCTTACTCTCTTCAACTTTCTCTTTTACAACCTTCCTGTATTTATTCAAAATCTTAATTTTCTTTTCATTCGCCATCTTAATCATCTCTGCCCGCTTCTTTTTCCCAACCTTTCCAATTAGAATTTCCTTAACATCTTTCAACTCCTCAAGCTGTTTCAGATTTTGAATCACCAAAATTTCTTTTCCTTTTTCCTTTTTACTCCCCCACCCCACCTTAGGCCTCCTCGCCCGCCCCGCCTCACCCAGCCGTAGCTTATTATGCCTTCCCTTCGCCGCCCGCCACTTTCGCTTTTTCTTCACAGTCTTGCCTAACTTAATCTGCTTATGCCACGCTGTTCTTAGAAACTTTGGTTTTTTCCGAACATGTGAGGAAAGCATGGAAACATTATTGTTTACTTTTTTCCGAGCTCGCGAGTTATTGTTTACTTTTTCCATCATATAACCCTTCCCGGCTTTTCTGTTATGAAAATCCCATCCTGAAAAATTCTCCTATCCCTGCCATACAGCTTTGTCGCCTTTTCAATATTCGCAGCAGTCTGCCCAGCTGCCTCAATATTTGCAGACTTAACTTCAACCACATTGCCTTTCACATCAACACTAACATCTTTCAAAATCTCAGCAGTCCTCTCAGTTGTCTCCCCTAAAAAAGATTTAATCACAACCTTACCATTTTCTGCCTTAACATTCATAGGAAAATGCACATTCGCAATCTCCAACTTGTAAACAAAATCTTCCTGCGCCCCCGCAATCATATTCTTAATATGAGCCCACGCAGTCCCCATAAGTTTACTTTCTCTCTTAGTCGCATTCTTCGCAAAAATTTTCAACTCCTTCCCATCAATCTTAACAGAAACCCCAGTCAAATTCAGCTCCCGTTTCAATTCCTTTCCATTCCCCTTCACAGTTATCAAACCATCCTCTGCCAAAACTTCAACTCCCTCCGGAATTTCAATAACTCGCTCAAGATTTTTCTTCATCAGTAAAAATAAGCAACCACAGCCCCCCCTAATTTATTTTCCTCAGCTTGTTGATGCGACACCAATCCTGCACTTGTCGAAATCACCAACGTCCCAAAATTTCGTGAAGGCAAAAATCTCCGCAAATATTTTTCAATTTCCCCAACGCGCACATAATACCTCGGTTTAACAGCAAGACACTTATTCAACTTTATAATCTTCACAAAAGCGTGACTCACCCCTTCATCATCTTCCTTAACTTCAAAATCAATATGCCCTTTCGCCTTCATCATTTCAAAAAGATTAATCAAAAGATTAGACCACCTTCTAATTTTAACTTCCTTTTTCTCTACTCTCTTCGAGTTCATTATCTGATTCAATGCATCTGCAACAATATCTTGACTCATTTTAACTATATTTCTTGAACCCCAATTCAAGAGCCAACTCCCGAAAACAATGTCGGCACAAATTTAAATTATACTGATTCACCATAGCCCCAAACCGCCCACACTTCTCACATTTCTTCGCAGCCACGCCAAACTTCCTATCCATCGGTTTATTATGTTTTAAAAATTTCTTAAGCACAGCTGGCTTATTCCTCAACTGCCGCGTAATTTTTCTCCAATCACTCGCTGTCATCTTCCTGCCCCCTCTTCGTCAATATTTTAGTTTTGAATTTCTGCTCCATAAATATTTCAATTTCTTTTGAAGTAACAACCAATCTTTTCGCCTTACCCTTCTTTATTTTCTTTTTCTCTACACTCTTCCCAGCTCTTGCAAAAACCGCTGTAACTTCAAATCCCATAATCCCAACTTCCCGAATATACTCCACACCCGGAATCTCAATATACTCGTGAATTCCAAAAGAAAAGAAATTATTCTGAATCTGTTTTTCCTTAAGTGTATTATCAATAGCTGGTAAAAGTTTCTTCAAAATATCTTCAGCATCCTTGCCCCGAAGTGTAACCTTTGTTCCAACTTCCAACCCCTGCCGCACATTCCACGCCGGAATTCTCTTCACTGCCTTCACTTTTACCGGCTTCTTCCCGCTCAAAACCTGCAGCAGCTTAAACCCTTTATCAAGTTTGTCCTCAGTCCCGCCAATATTCAGCACAACCTTATCCAACTTCACAATTCTCATTCCATTTTCCTGTTTTGGTTGCTCAAGTTTCTGTTCCATTATTCAATTACCAAAATGGTCTTAAAAGGCAGAGTAACCTCGCCTTCTTTTAATTTAATTAAATAAACATTCTCCCTAGCCAAATTCAAAACTTTCTTAAGCTGACCCTTCTCACCAGCGTGCTTCCCAGAAATAACTTCAATACTAGCTCCTTCTTTCAGAGGTAAAATTTTATCAATTTTATTTTCCCTTGTATTCATCACAACAGAATCGCCAACAGAAAATTTCTCCCCCCAAACTAAATTCCCGCCGTCTTCTAAATTCATCTGCACTTTATCCTTCCCTAAAATCTTCTTACCTGAAATCTTAATAATTTTCTTACCAGCTTCTTTTTCAGAAATCTCTTTCAACTCAAATTTTTTATTCACAATCTCAAGCCGATAATTTTTCCCTGCCTTTTCTAAATTAATAACATCGAAAACCTGGACAGGGAACGCCTCGCTCTTCCTAACCTGATTATTAATTTTTACATCGCCCGCCAAAACAAAATGCCTCGCTTCCTTCCTTGTCTTCGCAATTTTTAAAATATCCCGAAGCACAAACAAAAGCGGAATCCCTTTTTTCACAGAATGCCCTGCAACAGCTATATATTTCATTCCTTTTTTCTTTCGCGGAATCGGCCACGCCCTCGGCATTTTACTTCTTTTTATGTACATTTTTCTTCTCCGTGTTTTTATCTGATTTTTTCTCTTCTGTCCCTTTTTCAGATTTTTCCTTCCCTGCTTTGTCTTCTACTTTCTTCTCTCCCTTCACATCTGCTTTCTTCTCTACTTTATCATCCACTTTTTTAATTCTCTTCATTCTTTTCTGATCATCTAAATTCAAACTCATAATCATAACCTTAGACGGATGAAACTTAACAGCAGATTTTGAACCATCTTTCTTCAATTTTTCAATTCCATCAATTGAGACTGCTGTCCTTTTCAAATCAACCGCTCCCACCTTCCCAGTTTTTTTCTTAAACTTACCCCGCATAATCTTAACCTCGTCGCCCTTTCTCACTTCTATATTCCGCACCCCGTATTTTCCTCTAAGCACCTTGCTCAAAGTCGCAGCCATAAACTTGCCCCTCAAATGCAGCGGAGCATTAGCTAAATATTTCCTCTGCTTTCTCGGCTGTTTACTCGCCTTCCATGTTTTGCTAAATTTCGATTTCATTTTATGCTGCAAGCTCCCTTAATTTAGTTTTATTAGTAATTCCTCTTCGCATTAAAACAGAAATCATTTTTCCAATTTCTTCACTGCCCCTGTCTATAAGTTCATCACATAAACAATGAATCCCAGGAATATTACTTTGACCATGAGCACAATAATCACAACCTTCAGACTCTAATCCCTCAGCACCCAGTGCCCTATCTCTAATCATCTGTAATAAATGCAGCTGATTATTATAATCAAGATTATCAAAAGCTCTTCTTGCTACCCTAATCAAGGCACCATAATCATTAGATTTCGATTCCATTTTAATAAATTACACTCGCCAACTTGGCGACCTCCTTCCATCTTTCCTGAATCTCACGCGCAATCGGACCCTTAATCTGCGTCCCTTTCGGATTACCCTTATCATCTTTTAACAAAACAACTGCATTATCTGTAAAACAAACCCTCTCCCCAGACCGCCTTTTCCACGGCTTCTTCTGCCTCACAATCACCGCATCAAAAACCTCACCCTTCATTTGCGGGTCTCCTTTTCTAACTGAAACCTTAACCCAATCTGCAATTTTTGCTGGAGTCTGTCTTCCCTTCCTACTTCTTGTTTTCTTAACTGCCACAATCTTGCAAATTCTCGCCCCACTATTATCAGCAGCATCAATTAAGCAGCTGATGTTCAGTCCCCGCGTTGCTCGTGCACTTATTGCTTTCATCTTCCTGCCTCCTCTGCTCTTGTTTCTCTTGCTTCAGGGGATTTTCTAAATTTACTTAAAAGTCCATCAAAATTCTCCATCAATTTTACTCTTAATTCTAGGAAAATATGTGCATATTCTCCATGGTCTACCCCTTTATATATCAAGTCCTTCTCACAATCATTTATCTGCACACGACATTCATCATAATGATGTCTGAGCTGAGCTTCATTTCCAAAGTCTTTTGCCTCATCATAATGAATCCTACAATATCTTTCTAAATCATTATATTGTTTTTGTGCAAAGCTATCATCAAATTTTTTCTCTCTCCAGTCTCCATCCTCTACTCCTCCAACTTCTACATCTATTGTTTCTAATTCTTTCTTCATCTTACTTTCCCCCTCCAGCTTCGCTCTTTATAACCTTAACAACAACAAAATGAATCATCTTGCTCAACGGTCTTGTCTCAGAAATCTGAATCAAATCCCCCACCCCCACCTCAGCATCCATACAAGCTGGCAGCTTAGCGTGAATCTTTGTTTTCCGCTTTTCATATCTTTCATACTTTCTAACCTTGAACATTCTTTCAAACTGAATCGTAACTCTACCATGCAATTTTTTAATTATAATTCCTTCAAACACCCGCCCCCGCATTTTTAATTTGTCCTTTCCGTGCACCGGACAAAATTTATCAGCACAGCTAGTAGTTCTTTCTTTCTTAGTTGTTTTCTTCTCTGCCATTTTATTGTTTATCACCCCTATTCATTAATATGCTCTTCATCAAATCCCATCTCAACAAGGATGGGTGTGATGCGGCCCTTATGGTTCCCTTGTAATTCAATTGTCTTGTTTTTCGCAGTTCCCCCGCAGGCCCGTTTCGCCTTCAGAGTCTTTGCAATATCTTTGATGTCAACGCCGTCGTCAAATCCACTTACAAGAGTGGTAATTTTCCCGAACCGCCTCTTTTCTGTTTTCACAGAAATTTGCTGTTGCGTCTTTGCAATTTCCCCGCAAACACACGCCTGCAATGGCAGCCCGCATTTCGGACATATATCCATTAGTTCTTTTTATCCTCCAATTTAGTTTGAGTTTTATCTTGATTCATGAATGTCAATAACCGCGCAATCTCCTTTTTAATCCCTTTCCTTTTCTGCGGCTGCTTCAAAAGCTCAATTTTCAAATTCTTAATCTTACTTTCTGCTTCTTTATTTGTTTGTTTTTTTTCTGCCATTATTTTTTCTTCCTAGTTTTTTTAGTTTCTTCCTTCACTTCCTCAACAAAGGTCGCGTTTTTCTTTACTTCATCTATCAAATCCTTATTTACATCCACATGATCATGAACCTTCACATCTGGTGCAAGAATAGCTACTTTAATACCTACTACACCCTGTTTTGTCTCAGCTACTGCCTGCGCCCTGTCTACAACATTGGAAGCATCCCCGGTTTTTTTCAGAAATCCAAATGCAAATCTCCATGTTCTCGCTCTGTCGCTCGGTAATTTTCCCGAGGTCCGTATCTCAGCTCCCTTTGCTCCAGCTTCCTTAATCCTGCCCAGCATCCGATAAGCAGTTGCCTTGTACTTCAAAGCACCAAACCTTTCCAACACCAGCGCAATATCATCAGCAACTAACTGAGCATCAAATTCCGGCCTGTGTATTTCCTCAATGTCAACATGCGGATTTTCCATTTTATATTTTCTCTTTAAAGTTTCTGTCAACTCTGCAATCCTCTCACCCCTCTTCCCAATAATCAATCCCGGCTTGTGCGTCGCAACAATAATTTTTTCCCCAACAGGAGTGTACTCAATCCTTACACTAGAAATTTTCCCCTTGCCAAAACTTCCCTTGATAAATTGTTTAACATTAAATTCTTCTTTCCGCACATCAACAAATCTTTTTTCTTCCATTTTATTTTTTTATTTTTTTATTTTTATTTCTCGCCTCAAGATAAACATGAGTTCTCTTTGCTTTTCGCCCGCCCCGCCTGAACGGCCGCTTAGCCTTGTCAGCTCTCGCAACAACAATAACCGGATTTTCAATTCCATTTACAATTGAATTTGCATTAAGTTGTTTAATTAATTCTCCAATTTCCTCTGCAACTTTTTTCGGAAATTTAGCCCCTGCAATATTTTTCATACCCCGTGATTTCTGGTGAGCAACTTCTGATGAAGTCATCCTCACAGGAATTCTCCCCTGAACAACCCCTGCCAGCAGCTCCATTGCCCTGTCAAGAGACTTCCTTGAAATCATTTTGCAAACAGCAACAGAAGACTTTGTACTAATCCGCAGTCCCTTCCCATAAACAACTGCCTTATCCTTTACCTCAATTTTCTTTTCTACCTTCTTCTTTCCTTTCTTATCCTTTACATCTGTTTTCTTCTCCCTAGTATCTGTTTTCTTTTCTGCCTTTTCTTCTTTCTTCTCTTCTTCTTTCAGAGCTCCAGCTTTTTCTTCCTTTTTCTCTTCTTTCTTTTCCTCAACTTTCTCTTCCGGTTTTACTTTTTCTTCTGCCATTTTACTTAACACTTAATGAAGCACTTGATTTAGTTGCCCCAACACCCGCCGCCCCGTGCTTTACACTCTTCCTCGTCAATGCAAATTCTCCAAGCCGATGCCCCAACATTTCTTCTGTAATCTTAACTGGAACAAAACTATTCCCCTTATGCACATTAATAGTCAACCCAACAAACGCAGGCACAATTACCAAATTCCTAGTGTGAGTTTTAATTAATTTTTTCTTAGCAATTCTTTCATTGCATTTTTTTATAAACTGCTCAACAACATCAAAGTTCCTCAATATTGCCCTCCTCGGCCTCGCCTTAACAAGCTTGGCAAACTCTCGCACATCTAACTTTTTCAAATCCTCAATATTCTTGCCTCGATAAAATTTCTCTTTGCTCTTAACTTCTACTTCTGCCATTATCTTTTCTTCCTCCCTGTTCTTCTCGGACGTAGCAACCCAACCTTTCTGCCCGGCGGAGAATTTCGCTTAGCAATCTTACTTTTAATTCTCTTACCCCGCCCCGACCCAAACGGATGGTCAATAGCATTCATAGCCACCGCACTTGTCCTCGGCCAAAGTTTTGATTTTGTTTTCATAATATAAAATTTCTTCCCTGCTTTTAAAATAGGCTTTTCCAACCGCCCGCCCCCAGCCGCCACCCCAATCGTCGCTCGGCAGTGCGAGTCCAGTTTCTTTTCCTTTTTTGAAGGCATCAATATTGTAACCTGATTTCCCTTTTTAACCATAACAGTTGCAAAACTGCCCCCGCTTTTCACAAACCTCCCCCCGTCCTTTGGCTTATTTTCAATATTAAAAATCTTAGTCCCGTTGCTTAAATCCCCCACCATCGCAATATCACCAGCTTCGTGCCGCCCGATTTTGATTTTCTGCCCTTCATACAAAAGATTAACTGCAAAATTGAAAAAAACCTTTCCATCAGCACTTTTCAGCTTTGCAAGCGGAGTAGAATGCCCGCCACTAGCTACCAACTTAACAACAGTCAGTTCTTCCTCATTTTTCAAATCAGGCAAATAACCCGGCTTAATTGAAAAAGCTTTCCTCCTAACACGATACGTATGAGAACCATGCCCCCGCGCCTGTTGAATTATTCGCTTTCCCATCACATCAATCCCAGTTTCGTAGCAACATCAATTGCCTGAAACTCTGGTTTTAATTTTACATAAGCAAGTTTTTTATTCTTATGAGTATGCGTCCGAACCTTAGCCACCTTCACATCAAATAAATATTCAACTTCTTTTTTTATCTCTGCCTTGCCTATTGCTCTGTCTACTTCAAAAACTAAAACATTATCCACTTCAATCTGCCTGACTATTTTCTCAGTTGATTTTATTTTTTCTAAAATTATTGTTTTCATTTAAACCTCTCTCCAATTTCTTTAATTGAATCTTCAGTATAACAAGCAAACCGCCCCGCCGCCCCGCTCGGAGCCAAGTCCCGTATCACCAAATCATTAACATTCACAACATCAATTCCCTTCCGCTTCATTTTTTCACCACTGCCAATCACAAACAGCAAACCAGCATTTGATTTGTACTTTCGCCCCCGCATCTTCCCCTTCCCTGCCCGAACAGATTTCTTTTTCAAAACCTTAACAAAATCATCTGCAAAAACATTTTTCAAAACAGCAAAAAAATCTTTTGATTTCAATTCTAAAATTCCTGCATCAAAAACATACGAGCCCTTTTCCAAAGTCCCAGCAAAAGCAGAATTCATAGCAAGCAAAAATTCTTTTTTATTTACTTTCTTAAATAAATTCTTCTCACTCTTAGGAGCTGTTGGTTTTCTCCCGCCACGTGTTGAGGCAACAGTTGCCGCCTGCCAGTTAAATGAAGCTCCGTGCCGTGAGAAAATCTTTCTCGGAACTCTAGAAATACCCCGCCCGTAACTTGATTTCCAATCATGCCTTTTATGTTTCAAAATTCCCGAAGCAGAATAACCAGCCCCCGCCCCCTCCATCGCCCCGTACGCACTTTTCAAAAATCCCTTCTGCACCTCAAAAACTTTCTGCAGAACATCATTCCGAATTTTAACAGCAAAGTTTTTAGGCAGCTCAATCTCCTTCTTAACTTTCCCAGCCTTATCTAATAATTTAACTTTCATTTTTTTCCTCCCCAACATAAGCAACCACTCCATTATGCATTCTAATGTCAGTTAGATAACAGTTTCTCTCATTCATAGCATCTGCAGCATGCGCAATAACACTCTCCACAGAATTTGCTCCATCACGCTCTGGAATGTCCTTTGGTCTTACTAATAAAATCCTCCCTGTTCTTCCCAATGTCATCTCAACTCAGCCACCTCAAACTTTTTCTTTGCTTGAAATTTAGTTGCTCGAATAGCAGGTGTAATAACAAGTCCTCTTTTTTTTGGTCCCGGAATCGAACCCCTTAAAATTAAATAATCAGTTTTAATCTTGCCATATCTGTGAAAACCAGAATCCTTATTAATATCTTTTTCAGAAATTTTCCCTACATTCAAAATTAAATTATTATAAACAATCCGATTGTGATACCCTGTCTGTCCAGCCATCGGAGCTCTAAAAGTAACTCTTGCCGGATGCCACGGCGCAAGAGAACCCGGCCGCCTCTGCCCCTTTTCTGACTTCTTAGCTTTAAGCGAAATCCCAAATCTCTTAACCGGACCCTGTGTCCCATAACCCTTGGTCACTCCCCGCACATCCACCAACCCGTCTTCAATCTTAAAAACATCAGCAACAGAAATATCCTTCCCAATTTTCTCCTTAACAAAATTCAATTTTTCATCCTTCCCCCCAGACAGACCAATCTCAAGCATGTCCGGCTTTTTCTTCCCAAAACCAGCAGACCGCACATCAGAATAAACAATAACACGCACATCATCATAATCCAAGTCCTTCACAGAATCAAGATTTTTCACTTCCTTACTCACCTTAATTTTTTTCTTCAAATCTTTTTCATTAGAAACAACAACCTCCTTCACAACATTAGAATTTTTGTAAAACCGAACAGAATAAATTTTCAAAGCCGGACATTCAAGAATTGTCGCAGGTATAATCACACTCTTGTTTTTTGTCATAGAATCTTCTGTCATATCCTTAGCAGAAACAGATACCATCCCAACTTTGTAGCCAATAAAACCAAGAAAATTAACTCCCTCCACCCCAGATTTATCCAAAACAATTTTCCAGTTTACACTAGGCAAAACCTTCTTTGCCCGCACTCTTGGATAAAACTGCAGACTCCCTGAACGTATTCCGTGATCTGTCATTTTGCGCGTAGTTATAACTAACTATGATATAGTCAAGCAATAGCACATTGCCGTCGTATGTGGCCAACCGACCAAAATTCCTCACTCAAACAGTTAAGTTTTGAGCTACCGATAAAATTCATCAGATTTTTAGGTTTTTAAAGGTTGTGCTGTTCTATCTTTCGCTTTTCTTCCTACCATTCAACCAAAAAAAACCACCAACTAAACTCGCAACAATTAAAACTGCCCCAATTATATTAGAAGTTGAGTTTGTTAAATCTTCAATAACATTTCCAGTAACATTTGGAGCTAAAAAAAATAAACCAACTACCAAACCAATGATTACAATGATTGCTGGCACAGGATTTTCAAGTTTACGCTTCCCTATCTGTTCTTGAAATGCCTCTTCTACTATTTGGTCTTCTTCTATTTTCTCCCCGCCAGACTCTATCTCTTTAACCATAATTATCTCAAGAATCTTTCTTTCTTATTCTTTTCTAAAATGCTCCATAAACTTACTCACAGCCACTAACAAACTCCTCGCCACCAACCCCCTAAGCAACAAACTCATGCTCACTCACACTCTCCTGCCCCTCAACAACTAAATTCCTCACAATAACACCTTTTCTTTTTGACTGCTCCCGAATTTCCTCTGGCTTCAAACTTTCTAAATTATCCGGATAAACAATTTCATCAACTCTAACAACATGGTTCACTGCTGCCTCACTAAGACCATCTAATTTAACATCAAATAACAACTCCCTCACAATATCATCATTAGTTGTTTTCAACGAGCAAAAATCCACCTTCGGACCCTCCCCCTCCTTCCCTGGCTTCCCTGACTTCGGCGCCTTCGGCTTAATCTTCAACTGACAATTAGGAGTAGAAAAACTCAACGCAAAAAAAACCCTCGGATATTTTTCCATCAAATCCAAAATCTTATTCGGAGAAATTTCACAATCAACCTGCAGTTTTTTAATCCCCTGAAAATTGCTCCTCTTTTTAATTTCAAAACCAAGCTCATCATCATTGCCAATATTAAGAGTAGAAACAATCACACCCTTCATAGCAATTTTCTCTTCAGGCGCTTTTTCTAAACACGTTCTGACAAAAAAATTCGCAAACTCAGCAGAAGTTTTAATAGCCCACTTCCCCCCCGCCTGCTTTTTCACCTCAACCAAATACCGATTCTTAAAGTCTCCCCGCGAAAACTTCAAAAAAGCCGAATGAACCTCTTCATCAAACACTCCTTCAAAGATTTTTTTAATAATCATAACTAAAAAATTCAAAGCTCATTTATAAATCTTACCACATTTCAGAACCTTTATAAATTCCCGCCCCATTAAATAAACATGGTAGATGAAAAAATAGTAAAAAGAATATTTCTTATGATAATCGTAGCTGGGATTTTCATCCTCGCCTTCCTAGTTATCCAACCTATCTTAATAGCTATAATTTTCGGTTTGCTCTTTGCATATATTTTCTCTCCAATTTATAACATAATCAACACTGCAGTTAAACGAAAAAATATTTCAGCACTAATTCTAATTATCGGGATCATCATTATCATCGCCATCCCCCTTATCTGGTTAGTGCCAAAAATAGTTAAACAAACCTTTGACACGTACACCACAGTTCAGGAAATTAATTTTGTAGAGCACATTGAGCAAGTCCTCCCATCTGTTTTCAAAAAAGAAACAGCGCGGGCAATTGCAATAAATCTCAATAACCTCCTCGGCAAAGCTTTCACAGCCATTCTAAACCAATTCGCAGTAATCATCGTCAACATCCCTCACCTCCTCCTTCAGTTTGCAGTTTTCTTATTTACCTTTTTCTTTGCCATAAGAGACTCTGAAAAACTCAAAAAATATGCCTGTGACCTTTCGCCATTTTCAAAAGCTACAGAAGTAAAGTTCATGCGCGAATTTCGTGGCATCACTAATTCAATTATTTACGGACAAGTTCTAATCGGACTTCTCCAGGGTCTGGCTCTCGGGATTGGACTCTGGGTGCTCGGAGTTCCCAAGGCGCTGATCCTCACAGTAGTCGCCTCAATTGTTTCTATAATCCCCTTCCTTGGTTCGTGGCTCATCTGGCTTCCTGTCGGACTAATGCTGTTAGTAACTGGAGACACTTTTTCTGGAGTAGCTCTTTTGCTTTACGGAGGTCTAGTTGTATCAACATTAGACAACATCCTAAGACCAATTTTCATATCACGAAGTTCATCAAATCTCCCAATCGTGATGAGCGTTATCGGAATCATTGGCGGCCTTTATTTATTTGGAATCGCAGGGCTCGTCCTCGGCCCGCTAATATTAGCGTACGTCATGATAATAATAGAGTTTTACAAACAAGGAAAACTTGATGAATTATTTAGAAAATAGGTGAAAATGAAACTAAAAATTAAAAATTTTAATTGGTTAGCTGGCCGGCCAGTAGTTATTCTTAACGGTGAAACCGCGAAAAAATTAAATGTCCATGTAGACGACAGAATCGCCTTAACATCTTCAAAAAAAGTTTACGCTGTCGTAGATATCTTTTCTAAACTCGTCAAAAAAAATGAAATTGGCCTGTCTAACGAAGTTAGTGCAGTCTTAAAATCAAAAAATAAATCAACTATTGAAGTAAGCACATCCGAACTTTCAGATGCAACATATTTAATTAGAAAAAAACTTTCAGGCGCTCCACTTTCAAAACAAGAAATAGAACTCCTAATTTCAGAAATCGTGCACAACAATCTAACAGAAGCAGAAATTGCTTATTTTGCAGCCGCAGAAAAACTCCAAGGCATGTCACTAAAAGAAACAATCAATCTTATTAAATCAATGGTGAAAACCGGAGCCAAATTAAAATTCAAACAAAAAATTATTGCAGACAAACATTGTATCGGAGGAATCGCAGGAAATCGGACAACACCAATTGTCGTCGCAATTTGCGCAGCAGCAGGATTAGTTGTCCCAAAAACATCATCGCGAGCAATCACCTCTGCATCCGGAACAGCAGATGTAATCGAAACAATAGCAAGCATAGAGTTCGGCCACAAGGAATTGAAACGAATAGTAAATAAAGTAGGAGCATGTCTGGCATGGGGTGGCTCACTAGGTCTCGCCCCATCCGACGATAAAATCATCCAAGTAGAAAAATTAATTAACCTGGATGTCGAACCCCAGTTGCTAGCATCCATCCTATCCAAAAAAATTTCAGCAGGTTCAAATCACATTCTAATTGACATCCCTTACGGAAAATCAGCAAAAGTCAAATCATTGATAAGTGCGAAAAAACTCGGAGCCAAATTCAGAAGATTATCTCACTTTTTCCAATTAAAAATAAAAATAGTTTACACCAACGGAAGTCAGCCAATTGGAAATGGTATCGGCCCAGTGTTGGAAATGATGGATGTCTTAGCAGTTTTGCAAAATATACCTGATTGCCCTCAGGACCTCAAGGCAAAATCAGTTTTTCTCGCTGTTGAATTAATGAAACTATGCAAAATAAAAAACGCAAAACCAAAAGTCCTAGAAATTTTAGAATCAGGAAAAGCTTACGAAAAATTCAAGGAAATAATCAACACACAAAACAACAATAAAGATTTCGATAAACAAATTAAAAAACTCAAACTAGCGCAATTTAAAAAGATTATCCGCGCAGAAAAATCTGGCAAAATTACAGAAATTAATAATAAGAAAATTAATTCCCTATGCAGAGTTTTAGGAACTCCAGAAAATAGAACCGCGGGAGTTTATTTGCATAAACATCTTGGTAAAATAAAAAAAACAGAACCAGTTATTACATTATACACAGAGAACAAAACAAAATTAAAAGACGCCCTGAAATTTATAAAAGAAGTTAGCCCGATTGTAATAAATTAACTAACAACACTAGCTTTCTTAATCGTGATTTCTTCAACTGGTTTGTTTCCCGCCCCCACCGCCGCCCCGCCAATTGCATCCACCACATCCATCCCCTCTACAACCTTTCCAAAAACAGGATGCTTACTTGTCAACGGCTCTTTATCCCAGTCTAAAAAAACATTGTCAACTAAATTAATAAAAAACTGACTCCCTCCAGAATTCGGTCCAGAATTTGCCATAGAAATTGTTTCCCTCAAATTACTCGAACCTTTTACAAATTCATCATCAATTGAATAACCCGGCCCCCCCGTCCCTGTTCCAGTCGGATCCCCGCCCTGAATCATAAAATCTTTAATCACCCGGTGAAAAATCACCCCATCATAAAATCCCTCCTCAACCAGCTTCTTAAAATTCCCAGATGTCACAGGCATGTTATCATATAATTCTATTACAATATCTCCCTTGCTCGTCTCAAGCTTCACGCGCGTTTTTCCCGGACTAATATTTTCTACCATTTTTATAACAAACCATCCAAAAGCAACAACCAAAACTACTATTATAAAGATTGCGACTCCCTTATTTTTTAAAATTGATTTCATAAAATAGAATAAATCACAGCATATATAAACTTAATTCATTTTCAAATAAAATGGTGATAAAATATCTTATCTCTGGTTTTCTTGTAAAAATCATCACAGGTTTTGATGACACACTCACACACATCCCAGTCGCTGCAAATGTCACAAAAAAGAAAGTCGGACGAATCGCATTTGCAACCGGAATCTTGCTTGCTATTTCATTGGCAATAATATTCTCAATCTTATTTGCATCAGCAATCAAACTAATTCCTTACTATAAATATATTTCAGCAGGATTAATACTTCTGCTGGCAATCACAATATATTTTGATCTCTTCATACATATTCCCCAAAAAAAAGTAGAAAAAAAATTAAAAAGGAAAAAAAGAATCTCAACTACAAGATATTTCAAACTTTTAGGAATCGGTTTCATAACTGCAGTTGCCACAGTTATCGACGACACAATCGCCTACTCATCTTTGTTCTTAACCTCCCTATCAGTAGCCCCCCTTGTTGTATTAGGAATATTTATGGCAACAATCACTCAGCTTACAATTCTCATTTATTTTTCTAAAAAAGTTCAAAAAATCAAATGGAAAAAAGAAATCACAGTTTTTGGTTTAATTATTCTCGCAATCCTGATCTTTTTTGGTGTTCTATAAACGCCTCCGCCCGGAATCGAACCGGGGAGCCCCGAAGGGCCTGGCTTTCATGATGTGGGAAACTCCCGCGTTTCCCCAAAACAAGTTCTTTTGCTTCGGGGGAATCTTTTCTTTCTAAGAAAAGAGAGTCCATTCAAGGCCAGTGCAATACCATTATGCGACAGAGGCAGCCGTCTTTCTGCGCATTCGTCCAAAGGACGAGAGGAATCTTTGATTCCGACTATGCGACAGAGGCATAATTATATACAAAAAACCTTCCTTAAAAATCTTGTCAAAACTAAAACAGCCCCATCACCGGCCAAAGACAAAGCTATAATGGCTTCATCTCAACAATAGCAGAGCTGATTCAGCCCCACTATTCAAATCATAATTAAATTATAATTATCCAAATAATGAAGCCAAACCTTCAGCAGCTTCTGCCTTAGGTTCTTCTTTCTTCTTTTCTTCTTTTGGTGCCTCGCCAGCCCCTGCATCCCCGCCCGCCGCCGGTGCAGCTGCAATCGACGCATTAGCTAACTGCTCGTCGATATTAACATCTTTCAAGCTAGCCACCAAAACTTTCACCTTTGCTTCATCAACTTCAGCTCCGCTAGCAGAAATAACTTTCTTCAAGTTGTCTTCACTAACTTCTTGCCCAAGTTTGTGCAGCAAAAGTGCAGCATATGTATATTCCATTTTATTTTTTGTCTTCCCCAGTTTTACTTTCCTGAGCATCATCTTTCTTTTCTTCTCCAGCTTCTTCTTTCTCCTTCGCCTTCTCAGCAAGCTCATCTGCCTTAGGAACTTCCCCAACATCTCCAGATAAATCAGCATCATCTTTCTTTTCTTCTTTAATCAGCCCACTCAAAGCACCCTCATGCGCTGCAGCCCGTCCTAAAACAAAACTCAAATTATCCTTGCAAACATAACCAATCTCAACACTAAAAGCAAGCCCCCTTGAATAAGCATCTTTTAGTTCTTCTAAAAATCCTTCCTTGTCTATCTTAATATCAGCATAAACCTTTCCCTCTGTATAAGCAGCCACCGGTTCAATCCCGACCTTGAACGGCACAATATCTAGCTTAGCCATAATAGATGCCTGATTAGAATTAATATTCTCTCCCTTTTTCACTAAAACCGAATCCTTCACAATATGAATCTTACCTTGCTCCACTTTTGGCTGCAGCCCAACCGCACTCAAGGCAGAAATATCAGGACCAGGCAGCAAATCAGTCGGCCCCGCACTCACAACAATCTCTTCCGGAGACTCCTGCCCCTCTTTTGCCTTAGCCGGGCTTTTCTCACTCGCCAAAATCCCAGAAATTTCAAAAGCATCATTATCAGAAAACAAAATCGCACTATTTTCCTGAACATACGGAATCAATCCATGTAGCTCTTTAATCCCAGAATGATCCAATGCAAAATCAACCAAACTTTTCTTAGCAACCTGAATAACTGCCTTCCCCCTCAATTTTTTCTTAATATCCTGAAATTGAGCACTAGGCAGCCCCTTAATTGAAACAACCATCACAGTTTTCTTTTTCATCAAATCAGCCAGCTCCTTAACTTTCTCCTTCTTTGCTTCAGAAACATGCGTCTTCACTTTATTTTTCGGTTTTTCTTTTTTTGTTTTCCCTATCTCAGTCTTTTGTTCTGTCTCACTTTCCTTTGTTTCTTCCTGAACTTTTATTTCTTCTTTTTCAATTTCCTTTTTTTCTGTTTCCTCTGCCATCTTATCTTGTATTATCTAAAATTTTAATTGGAGAAGTCATAGTAAATTTAACCAGAGCATTCTTGATATTTTCCTTGCCCCGCGGCAAAATCTTTTCCAGCCCAACCAAAATTGCTTCAATATTTTCTTTTAATTCAGAATCAGCCAAATCTTCTTTTCCAACAACAAGTTTAATACTCCTCTCTTTTGTCTTAACTCTCACAACTTTTTTCATTTTCTCAACCATTGCCTTCACAGCCTCATCACTTTCCTTAGGAATAATCCCTGCTTGCGGAGAAGGCATCTTCCCCGCCGGCCCCAACACCCGCCCAAAAGTCGTCGCAATCTTACCCATCAGCGGAGCAGCAGCAATAAAATAATCATATTTCTTAGAAAGCCGTTTCATCTCCTTAGGATCTTTAAACTTCACAAAATCAGTTTCACTAATAGTATCAACAGCATCAGAGTTCTTACTCAAAAAACCAGCAATCTTTTTTTCTGAAGGGTGCGGCAAATTAATAAAAGTATTCAAACTTTCCTTTCGAACATCAATATTCTGCAAATTAACAATCAAATCAACTGACTGAATAAACTTCCTCTTGTTCTCCTCTTTCCGAAGTTCTTTCAAAGCTTCATCTATACCAGTAATTTTCCTAACTGCAACTTTCGCTTCAGAATCTTCTTTCTCTCCGCTATCTTTCTCAGCTTCAGAATCTTCTTTAACTTTCTTAATTTCCTTTGCCATATTATAAATTGACTAAAAATCTTTAGTCCTACTACATACAGTAGTCAATGGTATAATTCAAATAAAAAATCTCTTTATAAAACTTACTATATCCTAAATCACAACAATAAATAAAAACCCCCCCCGCATAAAATTAATCATGGAACTAATAGCACTCCTCTCAGTAGGAAAAGGAACATGGGGTCAGGTTTCCGGCCTAATGCAAAAAGGTGAGTGGGAAAAAATAATTATTCTCGGACCAAGTTATGCAAAAGATTTCAAATCCCCCTCCCCAGACATCCCATTTGACTTTATAGAATATAACGCAGACAAGCCCCTGCTTCAGCTAAAAAAAGAATTCATCTCAAAATTAAAAGACAAAATCAACGGAATCGAAGTCTCATTATCTATTGCATCTGGCTCTGGCAAAGAACACATGGCACTCCAGTCTGCCCTTCTAAGTCTGCCAGTCGGAATCAGGTTTGCCGCCCTCACCAAAGAGGGTGTGGTGGCGTTGTGATATGGCGTGGAGAGATTATCTATATAACTCAATCTGTTTAGGCATTTTCACCCTGATTGTCATTATATATTATCTAATTCATCTAAAATACTTAGGAACAAATTATGTCATACATTTTCATCTCCTTCTAATTTTTCTAGGCATAGTCTCTACTGGATTGTTGGTGTATTCACTAGGAATAATCTTTTTTGAGAAAAAAACCAAAAGGAATATCGTTCTCTTTTTTGCCTGGGTTTTATTGACAATAGTGATTATTTTATTTTTTGAGTTCATTCTTTTCAATATTCACGAGTTTTTTTCTAATAATAGAATCATAGCCTATGCATATTAATCACCCCCCACAAAAACTATTTATACCTCCCGCCTAATGAGAACATGAACCAATAAAGATCTTGAATTTTATCACAAAGCCCCCCGCTCCTTAGCAACAATAACAATTTCCCCAAATAAATTCAAAAAGACAATTCCTAAATTTACAAATGTATGAAATTTGTAATATTCATAAACTGGAGATGTCAGAAATATATGAAAAAATAAAATCATTCCAAGAATTATAACCAGTACCCTATATATCTCTTTTATCCTCATTTTATCTTAAAAAATAAAAAGCAAGGCCAAGTAATCCAAGTAAAATAGCCGCGATTATAATTCCTATTGCAATCCCGTAACCAATATTACTTTTTCCTGATTCACCTACCATCATATATTAAGTTATTGAAGATTTATAAATATTCTTAGACCTTCTCAATCCCCAACCCCACCCCAGACCGCCCAATCAAAACAACACAACTCCTTTCCACCTCATCAAGAATTTTATAATCTTCTTTTTTCAATTCTTCCACCAACTTCTCAGCAAAATCCCTAACTTCCGAATGCCACGGCATCTTAGCATAACCCAGCCTTTCCCGCGCCCACCCCACCGACATAAACCCCTTCACATGCACAAAATCCGGCTCTGCTTTTTTTATAAGCTTGGCATATTCCAAAACATTTTTATCAGACATATTTTTCTCTTTAACTAATGTCAATCTCAAAGCTCGTCTTGTCTTTCCTTCCAACTTTTTAAATAAATCTAAACTTTTCAAAAATTCCTCCCACCCATTTTTTTTACTGCACCTGCACCACTTTTCAAATAATTCCCTATTAGGCAGACATGAAACAGTTAACTGAGTAGGCAAATTCCCTTCTTTCTCCAATTTTTCAATTGCTTCAGGATTCAAACCATTTGTCACCAAAAAACTCACCGCCCCCCGCCCCCGCACCTCCCTAATCAACTCTCCAAGCCGTGGATAAATTGTCGGCTCTCCTGACAGCGAAAAAGTAAACAGCGTCGGATTACAAGCCTCCTCAAATTTCTTTTTTGAAACATTTTTATTTCCCTTAAAACCCATCAACAATTTCTTCCTCGCTTCAACAATCCCATCTAAAATTTCTTTTGGCTCATCCACCCCATCCAACTTCGCACCAAGATTCATCTCAATCGGCCTCCAGCAGTGCAAACAGCAATTTTCACACCACATCACAGCAGGACTTATTTGAGCGCATCTGTGAGATTCGATCCTATAAAATTTTTCCTTCCAACAAACCCCTCTCTGATTCAGAGAATTCCGCGTCCACCTGCAGACCTGCACCCCCGAATGCCCTCCAACAATCGCGTACTTCTGCTTTTCCAAAACTTTCCTTACCTTTTCAATCTTAGAATTACCCATCAATAAACAAAAAATAAAAATTTTTTAAACCTGTCTATTTTTATCACAAAACCCGCACTACCCAAAACATCATCAGCATCAAGAATAAGAACAAAATCGCATAAGTTAATACCTTAAACAAAACTTTAGCAACACCCTTCTTCCCAGTCACTGACAAAATCGCTAGATAAAAAAACTGCCCCCCGTCAAGAATTCCCAACGGCATCATATTAAATAATGCAACAAGCAAATTAATTATCATAACCCACCACAAAAGATCATAAATAAAAACTACAAGATTCCCATCCCACCGAGGTTCATAATAAGTTGATGATTTTTTAAAACCCATAAAAAGAGAAACAAAACTCCCAATCATGCCCCGCCCCCCCTCCGGAGCAAATCCAATCCCCACATACCCCTTGCCTTCATGCAGCGGATGCTCACCCAAAATAATATCATACTCATTCATCTCCCCGTCAATATTTGTCACAACTCGAATTTCCTCCCCCGCGTTCTTACCATCAAGATAATCAGCTAAATCATCCCTGCCCTTAATCATGACATCATCAATCTGAACAATAACACCATCGAGATTCGCCTTAATAGCAGGAGCATCATGATAAACCAGAAGAACAGAAGCATTTTTATCCGGGTCTAATTGGGTTCTTAAATTATCATCTAACAAATATGACATATTCCCAACATCAACTTGTGTTAAATTGTTTTCTCCAAAAGTTTCACTTCCCAAACCAGTTATAGCACCAACCGGAATTAAACCAGTTGAATAAGCTGTAAACTGCGCACCAGCCGGACTAAAAGCAGCATAAAAAAACCCAATCAACAACAGCCAAAAAATCAGGGCAAAAACTAAATTAGCAAAAGTTCCTGCTGCCAAAACCGCCATCTGCTCACCCTTTTTCTTTTTCTCCATATCTTTCTGATCCTGCTCAACAAATGCCCCGAGAATCGGTCCAAGAAAAACAAATCCAGTTGACTTAATTTTAATCTTAAATAATCTCATAAAAATCCCGTGGGAAAATTCATGAACAATTGCTACAATTGCCAAAGCTAAAATAAAATAAGTAAAATAAAGAGGAGGGAAAAAACTTTCCATACCAAACAGCTTAGGAAAATAAGGAATCAACGGAGCAATTGGTGGAGCTTTCACTATATCTGTAATCTGCGGAATTTTAATATAAATATAAAACGCCTTCCCTAACAACCAAAGCATTGCACCCATCAAAACAAATCCAGTTGAAATCACAACATATTTCATTTTATGCAACAGCTTAGAATATTTTTCAGAAAACCTGTCAATTGCTCTCACCCCAACCTGCGTCCGATAAAGAAAAGCAATTCCCATCTCCCTCTTCAAGTTTTTCCGCCGCTTATACAAAAACCAAGCTACCCACAGAGAAAACAAAATCAAGAATCCAATATCATAAACATAAAATGACACCATCATTATAAAATGAAGATTGGGTTTTTAAGATGTTTGGTTTTAAACCCCTAAATCATCTAGAATTTTAGCTCTTGTTTCAAATCCTTTTTTATCATAGGATATTCCTCCATAAAGGGAGTCACAAAAACCACCAGAAGTATAAACCCCTATTTTACAATCATTTATCATTATAATTCCCCCATTTAGAAATTCTATCCCACTCCCCTTAGCAACCACATCGAAAATTGATTCCCTATGAGTCTCACTTACAGGATGAAACTCCCCTATAAAATAAGGATGACCATTCATTTTACCTCGGTAAACCATAACACTCATGTTAATAACCTGAATAATATGTTTGTCTGGTTCTAATCCTTCCAAAACTCGTAAATCCTCCACCCTAGTAATCCTGGCTAAAGCTTTTTGCATATCAGGTAATTTTGCTTCCATCCATATAGCTTCCGAAACTTTCATAATCAAAACAAAAAAAGACACTTAAAAAAGATTTAGATACTTAAAAAAGATTTAGATACTTAAAAAAGATTTAGATACTTGAATATACATCTATAAAACTAATTACTTTTTCCGCACCGGTCGAAAATCCTTTTTCCCGCACTTCCGGCACCTTGCCTTGCCCTGCAAAATTTTCAACGGTTCAACTTTTATCTTATGCTTACAGCCCTTGCAAACAAAACTATTTTTATACAACCTATTCTGCGCTGCTAAAATTTTTGTTGCCATTTTAAAACCTAAAGAGTCCGCTTTATTAACTTTTCGCCTTCCATATCCCAATATTCAACAGTCATACCTTCCTTCACAACTTCTTTCAAATCTTCAGGAACAGGCAGCTCAAGAGTTTCAAAACTTTCAGAATCCATCAAACTCGCATTCTCCCCTGCAATAGATAAAACTTGCGCCTTATTCTTGTCAATCAACGGAACCTCAAACCTCTCATGGCCCGGCACTACCATAACCTTTTTCTTCCCTGTCATAGCACTCACCGCCTCAAACCGCACTTTCGCGTGCCCGTGCTTCCCAGTCTTAGACACATCCATCTTCTTTACCTCGTGAGCCGACCCGTCAATCATCAAAAAACTCCCCACCCGCATTGCAGTCGCCTCAATAATTTTATGTGCCATAACTAACCCAGAAAAATTTATTTTATAAATGTTTTGTCAGAACTACAATATTAAATTAAAACATTATTTAGTTATCGTAGAATTTAAAGATTCATGGTTTTTATACAAAACCATAAAAAAGCAAAAATTTATTAAATACAACATCTAAAGAATAAGATGGTTCTAATACAAGTCAAACCCGAAGAAAAGGCAAAAGTGTTTGAAATACTAGCAACCAAGGGGAAGTTCATGGGACTTTCAGATAACCGTTTTAATATTATTGAGAATGAAGAAGAGGTCTTAAAAAAAATTAAAGACGCTGGGATAGAACCGAATATCTTAGATTAGAATGAAATTATATCGGATTTTTATTCCAAAAACATATGATACGAAAATCCCTGTTCCAATGGAGATAATTGGGGGAATCGCGTCGGAGATTGAAGAAAGATTTGGAGGTTATTCTCTGGATCCATTTACACATCTTCCAGTGATACAGGGTTCTTGGAAGGACGGAGATGGGTTGAAATATAAAGAAGAACATTTCCTATTGGAATTATTTTTAGAAGATACATTTGAAAACAAAAAATGGATAGAAGCGTACAAGGAAATGATAAGACAAAAACTCAAACAAAAAGAAATTTTTATCTTAGAGATAAATGCGGAAACTGTTTAGGTGATAAAAATATCTATTAGAATGAAATTTAAAAATTTTTATAAAAAATTTACTAAAGAAGTTTATGAGAGTTCTTTAAATCCTCGCGGGATAGAAGCAGTAGAGGAAAGAATTGTTTCCGCATGGATGATATATCAGGCTATCGAAACTAACAAAAAATTAATCTGGGCTACATGGTCTTTAGCAATTGCCACTATTCTATTATCTGGACTAACACTTTATTTTTCAATAGTTTAATGCTTAATTGTTTACATAAAGACTACGTTATACACAATATCAGAACAATAAACAAACTTAAAAACCCAAAACATCTCACAAGATTATGGCAGTCAAAAAAAATGATTTCATTGAAATAGAATTCACAGGAAAAATCAAAGACACAGATGAAATCTTCGACACCAATATAAAAGCAGATGCAAAAAATACAGACCTAAATCTCGATGTAGAAAAATTAAAACCATTTATCATGTCAATCGGGAATAAAATGCTCCCAGAAGGTTTTGACAACAATTTAGAAGGAAAACAAATAGGCAAAAAATACACTATCGAAATTTCTCCAGAAAAAGCATTCGGCAAACGCAACTCCCAGCTAATCAGGATGGTCCCGCTTAAAATTTTCAACGAGCAAAAAATAAACCCTCAGAGAGGAATGCAGCTAAACCTCGGCGGCCAGCTAGCCAGAGTCTTATCAGCATCAGGAGGAAGAATCCTAGTAGATTTCAACAACCCCCTAGCAGGAAAAGCAGTCACATACAATTTCAAGATATTAAAAAAAATAGACAACCAAGACCAAAGAATAAACGCCCTCCAAGATTTTTTATTTAGAAAAAAATTCCCTTTCACAGAAAAAGAAAAAACAATCACATTCCAGCTCAAAGAAGATGAAAAACAATTAGAAAAACTAATAGAAATGATGGCTCCTCAGTTCAAAGAGATTCTAGGAATGAAAATCAAAACCGAAGTGAAAAAATCCAAACAACCTGCCGCTAAAAAATAAGTATACTCAATAACATAAATCCTTATAAATCTCTTGCAATAAAAAATTCAATGGAGGAGATTATGCAAAATGAGGTGCAGGACATTACTCAGCCAAGTCTAAACTCTAATTCAGATTTAAATCCTAACTCAGAAATAGACAGGGAATTAGAAGAAATCCTAAAAGTGCAGTCAGCGCGAATAAAAGTAGTAGGGGTTGGCGGAGCCGGAGGAAATACTGTCTCCCGAATGAGGGAAATAGGAATCAAGGGCGGCGAAATAATCTCAGTTAATACAGATGCTCAAGACCTGCTTTACACAAATGCAGATAAAAAAATTCTCATTGGAAGAGAAATTTCAAAAGGACTTGGTGCTGGCTCAAATCCGCGAATTGGTGCTGAAGCAGCAAGAGAACAAACTCAGGACATAAAAAAAGCTCTTGCAAATCCTGACATGGTTTTCATCACATGCGGTTTAGGAGGAGGCACTGGTTCTGGAGCCGCCCCAATTATTGCAGAAGTAGCAAAAAAACTCGGAGCTCTAACAATCGGCGTAGTCACCCTGCCATTCACAGTTGAAGGAAGAAAAAGAATTGAAAATGCAGTAGAAGCTCTCGAAAAAATGGAATCAATTGTCGACACTTTAATTGTAATCCCAAATGACAAACTACTCGAACTCGCTCCCGACCTCCCCCTCCCCACTGCCTTCAAAGTAGCTGACGAAATATTAACAAACGCAGTCAAAGGAATAACAGAATTAGTAACACGCTCAGGTTTAGTAAATTTAGATTTCGCCGATGTAAAAACAGTGATGGCAGACGGCGGCGTAAGTTTGATTGGAATGGGCGAATCTGACTCAAATTCCCGCGCCCAAGAAGCAGTTGAAAAAGCAATTAACAACCCACTCTTAGACGTGGACATAAAAGATGCAAGCGGTGCTTTAGTCAATGTTCTCGGAGGTGAAGACTTGGCATTAGAAGAATACAAGCAAATAGTTCAAACAATCGGAGAGCAATTAGCACCAGATGCAAAATTAATCTCCGGAGCTCAAATATCAAAAGACCTTAGCGGCACCGACGGAAATAAAGGCGGAATAAAAGTCATGGTAATCATCACCGGCGTCCACTCAGCCCAAATCTCCGGAGAAAAACTCCCAATAGAAAAACAAAAAATCCAGGAAATGGAAGATGAACTCGGCATAGAGTTCCTAGAGGAATAAACAAACTTAAAAACCCCCCGCCATTTATTTAATTATGAAAATCACATCATGGCTCTCATCCCAATATCACAAATATCTCAGAGTCTGGAGACTGCTGAAAAAACCCAGCATGCAGGAATTCAAAACAATTTCAAAAGTCACAGCAATCGGTTTGCTCATCATCGGTGCACTGGGCTTTGCAATTTCCATTGCAATGAAAATGGTTTTCTAAACAATAAATTTAAAAACCACCCAAAACAATAAAAAACATCTAGTTCTTAGATATTTAAGAATTAGTTGGTACTAAACAATTCAAAAATAAAATGCCATTAGGAATGGAAGACGAATTTGACTATCTTGAAGAAGATAGCGAAAAAGAAAGCAAAGAAACTCCAGCAGACGCTCCAATAATTAGGGGAGCGAAAAAAAAGGATCCTATGATTCCCTCAGAAGACAACAATGAAACAGCTGAAGAACTTGAAGAAGAGGAAAAAGAACTTGAAGAAGAAGTAAAACCAGAAAAACAAAAACCAAAAAGAGAATTTGCTTCCTCAATTTTTGTTGTGAAAGTTACAACAAACAAAGAAGACAAAGCATTAGAATTAATTGCTGATAAAATTAAAAAAAAGAAATTAGAAGTCTACGCTATTGCCCGGCCTCACGGATTACGGGGTTATATTTTCTTAGAAGCTCCAGACAGAGAAAACGCAGAAGAAGCTGTTTTCAATCTACCCTATGTTAAGGGAATTATTCCTAAAGTTATTTCTTACGAAGAAATAAAGCAAATGTTAGAACCTGTTGCCTCTGAAATTAAAATCGAGAAAAACGACATTGTCGAGATTATATCCGAACCTTTCAAAAAAGAAAAAGCAAAAGTTATTAGAGTTGACAAGGCAAAAGGAGAATCAGTTGTCTCACTGCTCGGTGCTGCTGTTCCAATTCCAGTTACAGTCAAGCTCGATAATCTTCGTGTCATCAGAAGAGAAGAAACTGAAGACGAATTAAATACTGATGAACAGCAAATCAGTTAGATTTAAAAATCTGTTTTCTTGGAGATTAAAATGCTAATCAAACTTTTAGTTGAGGGCGGGAACATGACACCAGGTCCAGCAATAGCTCAGCAGCTCGGACCAATGGGAATCAACATGGGCAAAGTTATCTCAGATGTAAACACAGCAACACAAGAATTCAAAGGAATCACAGTTCCCGTTCATCTGGACGTAGACCCAAAATCAAAAGAATTCACAATCAAAGTTTTATCACCCCCAACATCTGAACTATTAAAAAAAGAACTTAAAATAGAAAAAGCGTCCGGCGAAAGAAAAAAACTTAACTCAGGAAACTTAGCAATCGAGCAGGTTATCGCAATATCAAAAACAAAACACGCTTCAATGCTTTCCAATACATTCTCTGCAACACTAAAGTCAGTTATCGGAACTTGCATGGCAATGGGTGTCATAATTGAAAACAAAGACCCTAAAGAAATTTTAGAAGAAATTGAAAAAGGAAAATACAAGCAGGAAATAGAATCTCAGAAAACAGAAGTTGATCCAGCAAAAAAGAAAAAAATAGATCTTTTCTTCAAAAAACTTTTAGCAGAGCAGGAAGCCGAAATTAAGAAAGCAGAAGAAGAAGCTGCAGCTGCAGAAGAAGCAAAGAAAGCAGAAGGAGAAGAAGGAGCAGCAGAAGGCGAAGCTGGAGAAGAAGGAGCAGCGGAAGGCGAAGCTGGAGAAGAAAAACCAGCTGAAGAAAGTCAGGAAGAAAAACCCGGAGAAAAACCTGAGTAGTTAAATTTATTAATACACTAAAACCCTCTTTATTATTGGGGCTGTGGTGTAGCCTGTTTAGCATCGGAGCTTTGGGTGAGGGATGAGCTCGGAGACAATATGTCTCACCTTCGGGAAGACGATTGAAATCCTGCGAGTTCCTCCTGAATAGTTCCAGACCCCGGTTAAAATCCGGGCAGCCCCATATAAGGGATTGTAAATCCCTTGTGAGATCGCGGATTTTAACCTCGGTTAAATTTCCGGGCCGAAGATTTCGCTTTTCCGGTAAACAAAAAATTCGGAAATGCAAAATCTGAGCAAAACGCTCCGAGCAAAGTAAAGATTAAAAACTCTATTTGCGAGGTGCATTTTGGGAGTAGGGCAGCCCATATCATAATACAATGGCAGTAAAAAAGAAAAAAATAAAATCAGCAGGAAGATTCGGAGCTGGCTACGGAAAGCCAAAAGAAAGACTTATAGCTGTCGAATCAATCCAGCGGAAAAAACAAGAATGCCCTTTTTGCAAAGGCACAGCAAAACGTCAGGCAAAAGCAATCTGGCTCTGCAAAAAATGCAGCAAAAGATTCGCAGGCGGCACATTCCACCTCCAGCAAAAAGATTAAACTTAAAAACCATCAAAATCTCGTAATCACATAATGGCACAATACAAATGCTTCCACTGCAGCAAAAAAATAAAATCAACAGATTTAAAAAAGCGATTTGTCTGCCCTCACTGCGGCTCACGAATTTTTTACAAACCGCGAACTAAAATGAAAACAGTTGAAGCAAAATAATGGTAAAAAAAACAGAAGAAGAACCAACACCAGAAACACCATCAGCACCAGGCAACCCCCTGGCAAACCTAGACGAAGAAACTCAACGACAAATTCAGGAACTTCAAGTTCTCGAACAAAGCTTCCAGCAGTTAATAATGCAAAAGCAGGCATTCCAAATGGAATCAAATGAAACCGACCACATCTTGCAGGAAGTAGAAAAAACTGATGGTGAGATTTCAAAAATTATCGGAAATCAGGTTGTAATTAAAACAACAAAAGAAAAAGTTGTAGAAGAAATGAAGCACAAAAAAGAATTAATAGATCTAAGATTGAAAAATATTGACAAGCAGGAAAAAGAATTTTCTGAAAAAATCGAGACAATCCGCGAAGACGTGATGAAGAAAATTAGCGGAAAATAAGAGGCAAATAACTCTCGCAAAATCTCCGCCTTGTCGGCTTTCGATTTTGTTCCTTCAGAATTTATAATCAATTGCAAATTCCTTAGATACATCTGGCATTCTACGATGTGAAGGAGAAATTGGGTATTAATAAAAATGTGTGCGAGAGCGAAAGCCGACAAGGCGGAGCAAAAAATTTCGCTTTTTCAACAATCTTTCTTAATAATACCTGAAAATGCGAAATTTTTTCGAGCTGAAGTGAAGTTTAATCTTAATTAATTATTTTAAGGTATGACATATGTCCTTAGGAAGCACAGCATTCACTCCACTACATAAATATTTAAATACCCAAAGTTTTAAACTAGAACATGGTGTTTGAGAGGTTTAAAAAATTGGTGGGAAGAGATGATGATTTTGATTCGGAATTCATTGAAATTGATTTGGATCAAGACAAAGCAGACTCAAAAGTGCTGGTGAAAACTTTTATCTTAAAAACTTACGACGATATTAACCCAATTCTTGACTCACTAAGAAGCGGATATACAATCACCGTGATTGACATAAAAGCTCTCAAAGCAAAAGATGTTGTAGAATTAAAAAGAGCAATATCTAAAATCAAAAAAACAGTTGACGCACTAGAAGGCAGAATCGCCGGCTTTGGCGAACACACAGTCATCGCAACCCCCTCAAAAGTCTTTGAAATCCAAAAAGGAATCATCCCAGAAGAAATCAAAGAAGACGAAAGCATGGAAAGGTTTTGATTAACCTTAAAAACTCTTTCTTATTAAAAAATTCATGAAAACCCTATTCATAGAAGCACGCAGAAAATTTCCTAAAAACATAGACCTCTCCCCACTAGACAAACTCAAAGGCAAAAAAATTTCACTCGCAGCCACAATCCAGTATCTTGACTTAGTCCCGCTTGTAAAAAAATACCTAGAAAAAAAGTCCAAAAAAGTCATAATAAAACCCGGAGCCGCTTACAAGGCCCACGTCCTCGGATGCAACTCAAACGCCTTTGACAAAAAAGCTGACACCCTTCTCTTACTTGCAGACGGCAAATTCCACGCAATCAACAACGCACTCCAGCTGGACAAAGAGCTTCATATATATAACACTAAAAACATAGAAAAAATCACAAAACAAGAAATCAACAAAATAAAGCAAAAAACAAAAGCAAAACAAGCCAAATTCCTGTCCTATAATATAATAGGGCTACTTACCTCAACAAAACCAGGCCAGCACCATAAAGGTATATATAATATAAAAAAGAAAATCCAAAAACTCAATAAAAAAGCTTACATCTTCCAATCCAATGACATTAACATCGCAGAACTAGAAAACTTCCCCCAAATCAAAATCTGGGTAAACACTGCCTGCCCCGGACTTGCCCTAGACAGCTCAAAAATCATAAACCTCCAAGATGTTGCAGAATTTTTGCGAATCTAAATCTTAGCAATACTAAAAACAGTCTTCAACGCAACAATAATAGTCGCAGGTATAAACAATACAAGCAAAGCCCGCAAAACATTAACAAAAGGCGGGATAATTGCCGGACTCAGATTAGAAATAAACTGCAACGTATCATTCCCCATCGCACTCACAATAACCAAAGACAAACTCGCAAGCAAGAAAGTCATGGAGTCTTTATCCCCCACATTCAAACTCCCCACAATTAAACCAAGAATTACCAAAACAAGATAAGCAACATTCCCCCCAGACCCCAGCACCCCTTGAAACAGCCCCAAAGCAACAGCTAAAATAACCCCTGCTAAAAAGGAATATGCACCAATCAAGTTCTCTTTTGACTTCACCATTTCACAAATTTAAGCAAAGCTTCATATTTAAATCTTTCCTTATGCCGACGATAAAACCCCAAAAAACCCAAAAATAATCTATATACTAAATAATAGAAAACTTTAAAAAGGATGTAATCATTCAAAAATTACAACAAGTAAAATGAAAAGCAAAAATCTTTTAGCATTCATTGGAATTTTCGCAGTTTTATTCTTAAGTTTAAGTTTGGTTAGTGCTGCAGTTGAATACAATCCAGCAGAATTAACAGGAACAGAAGACTCAGGACAAACTGTAAATTTAGACTTAACAATCTCAAACACATATGCTGGAGATCTTAGCAACATGAACGTAGTATTTTCTGATTTAGTTTCAGGTTCTAATACAATCAGTGATAATAACTTAGAAATCCCACTAATCAATTCTTCAACAGTAATTACAGGGGATGAATCCTTAGATGTTGTATTAACTATTCAAATTCCTTCTTCACAAGAAGTTGGCACATACACAGGTGATTTAGAATTATTCGCATCAGTTGGTGCAGGTGACCCGCTTTCTCGTGGCAAAGTAGACATCACATTAGAAGTAACAGAAGTAGAACAACCAGAACCAGAACAAGACTCATTTTGCAAAAACGGCGCAACAGATGACAGCGATTTAACATTCAATGTAGAAATAAAAAACAAAGGTGCAGGCGACGAAGACGACGAATGGTTGCCTTTAGACAAAATCGAAGTAGAAGTAGAACTTGAAAACGACAAAACATCAGATCTAAGTGATGTAGTTTTCGAAATCGGATTATTTAAAGAAGGTTCCCCAGCAGCAAGCAACATTATAGATGATATGTTCTGGATTAGCGAAGACGACGAAGAAATTGAAATTGGCGATGTTGACGAAGATGAAAGCGAAAAACACACATTCATATTCAGAGTAGACCCAGAAATAGAAGATAGTGATTATATATTAAAAGTAAAAGCATACCCAGATGGAAAAGAAAGCGATACATGTATTGATCACTCAGGAGATTTAGATGAGTGGGGTGCAGAAGATTTTTACGCAGAAATTAAAATTGACAGAGAAGATATTAACGATGAAAGAGCAGTTATTGTAGATGTCTCAGAAATCGATTTACCATATGAAGTGCCATGCGACCAATCAGTTACAATTACAGCAGATCTTTATAACATTGCAGATGAAGACCAAGAGCAAGTTAAAGTTATACTAGAAAACAGCGAATTAGGAATTAATTTAGAAAAAGAAATAAGAGAAGATATAGATGGGGGAGAAAAAGAAACAATCTCTTTTAATTTCAACATCCCAAGCAATGCAGCTCAAAAAGAATACACACTTGAGTTTAGAACATATTACGATTATGACGAAGACGACGGAACATACGACGAAGCTTCTGAAGTTTTCACACACCGTCTTAAGGTAATTGGAAATTGCGCAGCAGGCAGTGGCGGAGTTCAGACTTCAGAACCAACAATCACAGCATCTCTTTTATCAGATGCACTAGTTGGCAAAGAATTAATTGTACAGGTTTCAGTTGTTAATAACATGGATGCAGAAGGAAACTTTGTTATCTCAACACAGAACACAGCTGCATGGGCAGAATCAGTTAATGTAGACCCACAAATTTTAACAATTGCACAAGGCAGTGCAAAACAAGCAACAGTTACACTTAAACCAAATCAGGCAGGAACACAAACATTTGACATCACACTAAGTTACAACGGAAACCAAGCAACAGAAACAGTGCAGGTCTCAATTGCAGAACAAACTGGATTTATGACAGGAGCATTCTCAGGATTAGGAATGGGCAGCACAGGGCTCTACGTAATCTCCGGAGTTTTCCTTGTACTAATAATTTTGATCTTGGTCTTAATTGTTAAGGTTGCAAGAGCTCCAAAAGTATCTGACTTTTAATTTTTTGACATCTAATAATCCTTGATAGAATCTAAAATTTTTAATAATTCAAAGCATTTTACGATGTGAGAAAAGGGATTTAACATTAATAAAATTGTGTGCGAAAATCGGGAGCCGATTTAGGCGGCGAACAATTTGCTCTTGTCTTATTTAATATCACAAAACCAACAAGAGTGAATTGTGAGTAGATTTTCGCTGGGAATATAGATTATTGAAATCAAAGATTTCAACTATCTACGCACCCGAAGGGCGCGGTTTAGTGCTCTTGCAAGATACGCGAGCCTCGAGCTCGCTGATTTAGAGCGTGCCTAGCGGCACGCTGTCGCCTTCGGCGATTAGTAATATCAAACTTAAGTAAAATGCAAATCCATCCTAGCACATCGCAAAATTTTAATTCCCAAAACTTCTTAAACAACCATCCCTCTTATTATTAATGAAAAAACAGGTCAGCCAACTAACAGGTCTCTTTATAAGATACGTCATCATCCTCGTCGCAGGGCTCGGCAATCTATATATCCTCTATAAACTTCTAAAACCCCTCACAATCCACGCTGTCGCCGCCCTCATGAGCCTTTTCACCCACATATCTATCTCAGACAACCTAATTATATCAGAAAGAGTAATAATAGAAATAATCCCCGCGTGCGTCGCCGGTTCTGCTTACTACCTCTTGTTAATCCTAGTCTTAGCAACCCCAAAAATAAACCTCTCAAAAAGAATCAAAATCCTTGCCTTCACCTTCCTCGCTCTCTTCATTCTCAACATCGCCCGAATCATCATCCTTGCATCAACAACCAGTTCAACCTACTTTCACGCAACCCACCTAATCTTCTGGTACTTCATCTCAACAATATTCGTAGCAGGAATCTGGATTGCCTCAGTAAGGCTCTTCAAAATAAAATCCACCCCTATCTACGATGATCTGAAATTCCTATATAAGTTAATAAAATCCAAGAAAAAGAAATAAACCACAAAATCAAACCCTCTCCATCCCCCCCACATTCAGTGGAAGCAACCCACTATTGTCATATGATTGTTCTATCTCCCTAATAGTTGCCTGATGTTCCTCATATGTGGTGTTCCCTACTTCAGACAGATCTATCCCCCTTCTTATCTGTAAGAAGTCTTTAAAAGTTACAGCCACCCTACCTTTTAGTCCTCTTGAAGGATCTTCAGAAACTGCATTACCTGTCAAGCTTTGTTCAATCCATAACTCATCTCTAGATAAGTCACCTGAAGTGGTTAATACTAATCGATCAACATATAAACCTTTATCACCTTCTACTCCAAACCTTCTCTCCCCAGATTCTCGACTTGGAAGTTTTAAAGGAGTTGTATATGAAAATTTTGTTGCTGTATGTTTTTTAATAAGTGGCATACAAAACTAACCAAAAAACACTTTAAAAACAAATCTATACTCAATCATATATAATCAATCATATAGCACCAAAAACTCCCAGCGAAGCAAATAAAATTATCAGACCAGCAATAATCACTCCTAACGAATTATTTTTGTCCATTTTATGATAATTAAAACTCACAAGATTATTTAAGTTTTACCAATCTCAACAAAATTCCAGCGAGCAATTATTCACAACTTGCGATTAAAGGACTAGTGTATTCGGATTTTCTTAATGGGGGTAATTGAACTCTTATCTCTTCTCCATTATTTTCAAAAACCAGCACCATAAACCAATTATTCCTATAATTTTTACATTCTACAGAAACTTTATTAATTGATTCTAATAATGTTTTTGTAATAACCTTATTCAGAGCTGAAAAGAATTCACTTGCATAAAATATTTCCAATCCAACTATTCCTTTATTTTTGTCAATATCTATATTTAAAAATTCTGAAAATTCTACTGTCTCTGAGGGTTTGTGTTCATCATCATAGATAGTAAAAACATCATCTTCTTCATCATAATGTATTTTTATTGCCATGATTATTATATAGTTTTAGACTTTTTTAAACTTTCTCTTGTAATTCTTCAGAGTTTGTCTTCCAATAGGATAAACTGTAATTATCCTTATTTTTTCTGTGAATTTTATAACGTAAACTCTTCCTGTTTTTGAACTATACAGGAAATATAATTTATACCGAGTTTTTCCTTGTTCTTTTTGTTTTTCAACAAACTCAACATTGTCATAGTCAAGAATCTCTCTTTCCATATCTTCTTTAGAACATCCATTTCTAAATTCGAGATAATCAATTGGTTTTCCCCATTCAAAACCCTTTTCTTTATATTTATCGATTAATTCTTTAAGTTCTTCTGAATAATCTTTTGTCATATTTTAACAATCAAAAAGAAGTTTTTATAGTTTTTTGCACTACCCACGGTTTATTACTGCACTAACAGACCTGCTTAGATCAACTAAACAAAAAACACTTTAAAAACAAATCTATACTTAATCATATATAATTAATCATATAACACCAAAAAACCCAAGAGACGCAAACAAAATTATCAGACCAGCAATAATCACACCCAGTGCAATTGCTAAAAAACTCTTAACTCTATCTAATCCCAAAAGCCACGCAACAAACACCCCTGACCACGCTCCTGTCCCGGGAAGAGGCAAAGCAACAAACAAAACTAAAGCTAAAAAACCTAAAGTATCCATTTTCTTTTCAATCTTCTCCGCCTTCTTCTGAATCCTCACCAAAATCCTCCCTATAATCTTTTTATAAAACCCAACATTCATAAGGCGCTCGTGCAGCGTATCTAAAAACCAGAAAATAAAAAAAATAACAAGAACATTTAAAATCAAAACTAAAACAAACCACGGCCATACACTTGTGTTATTTCTTACAGCATATTCAACAATCACAGGCAGACCACCTCGCAGTTCAAAAACAGGCAAAACAGTCAAAAGCAGCCCAATAATTATCTGAAAATCCATTTTAACTAATCTTAGTTCCCGTCGGCATATGATTCAAAATCTCAATCATAAACCTTTCAATAGCAAGCACATTCTCGCACTCACCAGTATAAACAACATAACAGTTGGCATTTTCTTCCTTAAGTATATGCGGATACTCGCCTGTCTTAATCAAGACAACTGTCTTATTAAAATCCTGCATAGCAGTTGTGCAATTAGCAAAAGCTATATTATTTTTTTCTGCTACTGTCTGGTTATCAACTGCACCAGTAATATTCCCAATCCACGGAAACGCACTCAAAAACATTCCTAAATCTCCAGTCATTCTCCCTGCTGCAGGGCAGGCAGCTGCATCCGGACTATTTGAAATGATCACATGCGGCCAAAATTTCATCTTTATTCCTGTAATTACAGAAACATTATTCTCCCGCGGGTCATTTCTCAAATAAAGATTATAATTCGCAGTCACCCTGTCCTGATAAACAATCGGAAACCGAGCATGATATAACTCTAAATTTTCATAATCCTCCTTCACCCAATCCACCCCCGCAAAATTAAAAGTTTTCAATCCCTGAAAATAAAAATAAGTCCCAAGAAAACTCGCAAAAACCAAAATAATTATCGCAAAAAACCAAAATAACTGCTTGTTCTCTCTGTCCCTCAGCTTCTTCCCAACATGCAGTTCCTTATCCTGTTTCTCAGTATTTTCACTAAGTTCCTCACCAAATTCTTCTATCTTTTCAATAATACCCTCTTCTTTTTCAACCTTCTTTTTTGAAGTTTTCTTTTTGCTCTTTTTTGCCATTGTTATTTAATCAAAAGTCTGTTTTTAAATTTTATTATGCTGTAATTCCAAGCAATTTATACAGAAAAGCATCGCTCCCCCTCACTAAATCTCCAGAAATATAAACGCAGTTATCTTTCTTACGGACCTTAGTCACATTCTCACCCGTCTCAAAAATAATCAGATTATCATTACAAGACTTAACAGGCAAATTCCCAGTGCAATTCATAGACGCCGTACTAGAATCTGAACAAGCTTCCTGCCACCTTGCAACATATCTTTCTAAATTACCCAAAACCTCCCCCCCAGCCCCTCCGCTATTTTCAAGATTAACAAAATAAAGAATCTTATCAAAATAAGAATTAATATTATAAAAACCCGAAACACTCACATTCATTATTTCTTGCGGCAAGTTTTGAAAAGCAAATTCCTGCTCTTCCAAATTCAAAATCCAATAAGCTCCTCTTTTTTCAAATTCAAAACCATTAAATTCTTCTGTCTCTCCGTCCGAATCCCCAGAAAGCGAATAACCCAAAGTTGACAAAACCAACAACCCAATCAACAACCCGCCCAAGAGAATCCCATTCCGCTTTTTCTTCTTATCAATTTCCTCCTGCGTCTGAATTCTTCTCATAATAAAATTAAATAAAATGCATTTAAAAAATCTCCGCTAACTACTTTAATACTTTTAGTTTATAATAAATACAATTAGCAGGAAACAAATTAAATAAAAATCTCGTATAAAAGGCCGGAGCTAAATTTATAATTGGATTAACCCAGTGAAATTTATTAATTGAGAAGATATATTCTCTTTTAAGAGTTTTAAACCTTGCTTTAGAGTAATAATCCGTTCCTCCCTCCCCTTTAAAATATTCAAAAGTATTCCACGTTAAAAACTTTTTAGTCAGCGGGTCTTGAGCAGAACACATATTTGGAAAAACAGGACCCCTAATTTTTATAATAGCCCCTGGCTTGCAAATCCGATGCAGTTCTTCCATTATTTTCAAAAAATTTGCATCTATTAATTCTAAGGTTCCTAAGGATAAAACCTCATCAAAATGATCATCCTTAAATGGATATGGAAATTTTCCCAAGTCATGATAAACATCTGCCTTAAGTTCATTACAAATATCTATGTTGACAAAACCTTTCCGATAATCCCGCCCGCACCCAAGATTAAGTTTCTTAAGCTCCATAAAAATCTCACCAAAGAATTCTTTTTAAGTTTTTATATACTTCACTTTTATAATTTAAATTTCAGGATTGTGATGTCTTAAAATAGTTGTAACTTATATTTTTAAGTTCCCCTCACTAAACTACCGAAGGCAGCGCGTGCCGCCAGGCACGCGCTAAATCAGCGAGCCCAAAGCTCGCGTATCTTGCCAAAGGCACTTTATCCATATAAGCCCCCGACCACAATAATCTTTATATAACAACCAATATAACAAAATTTATGAATTTTAAAACAACAAAATTAACTGAAATCCTCGGAAAAAAAAACAGGATTTATCATAATGTTCCTAATATTCACAACAGCCCTATACCTCATCCTCAGACTAACAAAAAAAATTCCAGCCAGCAGTTACCTTCCAATTATTTTTTTAGGCCTGCTCATTATACTCATCGGAAAACTAATTAGGAGATTATTAAAATGAGCAGCTTTATTCAAGGTTTTGAAAAAGGAATGAAATCTTTTGGAAAAGATATATCAGCAATTGTAAATTCTGTTTTACTAAGTTTTGTTTATCTAGTCGGAGTCGGGCTAACATCAATTTGCGCAAAAATCTTCAGCAAGCATTTTCTGGATTCCAAACTAAAGCAAGATGAAAAATCCTACTGGATTGATTTAAATCTAACTAAAAAACCACGCAAAACATACTACAGGCAATTTTAAAATGTACATCTTAGGAATAAGCTGTTTTTATCACGACGCATCAGCAGCCTTGCTAAAAGACGGAAAAATTGTAGCCGCAGCCCAGGAAGAAAGATTCACAAGAAAAAAGCACGATACTTCCTTTCCGCTTAATGCAATTAAATATTGCCTCAAAAGTCAGGGCATCAAGGTAAGCGACATTAACTATATTGGATTCTACGAAAAACCCTTGCTCAAATTCGAAAGAATATTATCTCAGCATCTTGAAAAATTTCCCAGAAGTTACAAAACTTTTCTCTCCATCCTACCTTCATGGTTCAATGAAAAACTAAGAGTGCTAAAATCAGTAAGGAAAAAATTAAAATACAAAAAAGACATACTCTTCATAGAACACCATTTAGCCCACGCAAGTTCTTTTTTAATCAGCCCATTTGAAAAAGCAGCAATCGTAACTATTGACGGAGTCGGAGAATGGACAACCACAACTTACGGAACAGGCATAAAAAATAAAATCACCCTTGAAAAAGAAATTCAATTCCCAAGCTCATTAGGATTATTATACTCAACAATCACAGCTTACCTCGGTTTTAGAGTTAACAATTCAGAATACAAAGTTATGGGACTCTCAGCTTACGGAAATATGAAAAAAAAAATCAAACCCCTACTACGAAAAATTCAAAAAAATTATCACCATAAAAGACGACGGAAGTTTCAGATTAAATATGGATTATTTTGTTTTCCATTATAAAAATAAAATGCCCTCTAAAAAATTATGTTCACTCCTTGGCAGTCCAATTAGAAAACTTGAATCAGAATTAACACAAAGACACAAAGACATTGCAGCTGCATTGCAAATGATTTATGAAGAAGCTCTTTTTAAAATATTAAAACATGTCTACAAAAAAACAAAATACACAAACCTTGTTTTAGCAGGGGGCTGCAGCTTAAACAGCGTAGCTAACGGAAAAATATTAAAAAACACACCTTTCAAAAATTTCTGGATTCAGCCAGACCCAGGCGATGGCGGAACAAGCATCGGAGTTGCTTCATATATCTATAATACACTTTTAGGCAAAAAAAGAAAATTCATATTAGAAAATACTTACTTCGGACCAGAATATTCTCCCGCGAAAATAAAAAAATTTCTAGATAAAAATAAAATTAACTATTCAGAATTTGAAAACGAAGAAGACCTAATTCAAAAAACAGCAGACTTAATTTTCAATAATAATGTGGTTGCCTGGTCTCGCGGACGCATGGAATGGGGACCGCGGGCTCTTGGTTCGCGAAGCATTCTTTCTAATGCCGCCAATCCTAAGATGCAGGAAATACTAAATTTAAAAGTCAAGCATAGAGAAAAATTCCGACCCTTTGCTCCTGTTGTCTGCCATGACGACGCACTAAAATATTTCAATTGCGACAAACCCATCCCACCCCCCGCCGATTTTATGCTCGCAGTTTACCCAATTAAAAAAAAGTGGCATAAAAAAATTCCAGCAGTAACGCACGTGGACAAAAGCGGAAGACTGCAAACAATAAAACAAAACCAAAATCCGATGTATTATAAATTAATCAAAGAATTCGGAAAACTATCTAGCATCCCTATCTTAATTAATACCTCATTCAATATACGTGGAGAACCAATTGTCTGCACACCCTACGACGCTTACAAATGCATGATGGGAACTGAAATAGATTTTTTAGTTATGGAAAAATTCCTAATCAAAAGGCAGGATAACCCCCAAGATATTTGGGATAGTGAAAAACTCCCAAAAGATTAATAAACAAAAACCACCTTAACAACCCATGGAACAATACAAAAATCACACCCTCATAAGAGAAATCTGGGACTTTCTCAAAATCAGAAAAAAATGGTGGCTTTTGCCCACAATCATATTACTAATTATTGTCGGAGCCCTGATAATTCTCGGACAGAGCAGCTCCCTGTCCCCAATTATTTACGCTCTCGGATAAACAAACCCAACATTAATAAAACACACTTGATTTTAAACCTAATGAAAAAAGAGCTGAAAAAAAACCTAATTCTCTTAGCAGTCACAATTTTAGTTGTCTTAGTTATTTTAGAAATCTCCTTAAGATTATTTTACCCTCAGAAAATTTATAATGAGTGTTACGAACCTTCTCCAAAAGATCCCTCAACATGGGAAATTGAACTAGATTCAAAAATTGGTTGGGTTTTAAGACCAGATTATTCTGCATGCAGATACCAGCCAGATACAAACAAAATTATTTACAAAACACACAACTCGTAAGGTCTAAGGCTAGATAAAGAAATACCTTACGAAAAGACAGACAAAAAAAGAATCCTTTTATTAGGAGATTCTTTTGCTTACGGATTCGGGCTAAATGATTCAGATACAATTGCAATAAGATTACAAGAAAATCTCGGACAAGAATATGAAATAATCCCCTCGCTGCAAGCGGCTACAGCACTGGCCAGGAATTATTAATCTTCCTAGAAAAAGGACTAAAATACAACCCAGATATTGTCCTTTTGTTTTTTTATCAAAACGACCTTGCTAACAATATGCAGGTAATACATTATGGATCAGACCAGCCTGTTTTTGACACAGCTGGCAATTTTATTTTAAAGCTTTCAAAAGACTTGCCCCCTGAGATTTCAGCTCAACAAATAAGAGAGTATTTAGTAAATAAAATATCTACAGGAGAAATTAAAACTTTACCGCAAATACTAGACTCCCAAATTAAAAACTATGTATTAAATGAGAAAAGTGTTATCATAGATAACTACCAACAAATTTAACATGGAAAGAAGGATACGGCCCAAACAGAATACCCCTTCCACAAACAAAACCTTTTTCAGGTTTCCTGCTCAAATATTCCCACCCATACTCATTATGGTATCATAAAAAATCCAAACTAAAATTCAATTCTAAAAAGAAAGAATATCTCAAAACCCCCGCAGATAATCTGGATATTTTCACTGAGAAAAATCATCCTCCAGAAGCTTTGCATATGATCATCCTAGAACTAAAATTACTAGACGCATTTGAAAAAGTATCAGAAAAAGAAAACTTTGAATTCATTGTTGTTCATATTCCTGACAAAAGAGAAGTAAGTGAAGAATACCAGCAAAAATTCTTAGACCAATGGTCTGATGTTGACGAATCATTTTTTGAATTTAGAAAAATAGAAAACATTTTCAGCGAGAAATTACCTGCAGCTCATCCAGATTCTGAATATCCAATTGAGTACATAAGCTTATTTGATTTAGCAGAAGCTAATTTCGATAATTTCTACTTTAAAACAGATCCTCATTGGAATTCCCAAGGAGTTAGCTTATCTGCAGATTATATTGCAGAAGAATTGAAAAAGAAAAACATAATTTAACACAGCCCCCCTTGCCATACAACAAAAACATTTTACTTATCTAAAATTATAACCCCCCTTCTAAACATAGATCATAATAAAGAACAACGAAAGCTCCCGCCCCCCGCCAAAAAAAAAGAAAAATAAAAAAAAAGAAAAAAGGGAAAAATCCCTTTTATATCTAAGCAGCAGCCGCAGCTGTCACAACAGTAGCTTCAGTAGCTGAAGTTCCCTTCAACTTTGTACCAACAGCAGTCTCTACAGCATTATTTGTCAAGTATGTAACCGCTTTTGTAGTGTCTTCAGCATTGTAACCTGCAACCAAAATCGCAGTATTTCCGCTCCTGTCAAAAGATTCAATTAAGAATTCCCCAGCAGCAACATCAGTCAATGTTGTAAAATCAGCACTACAAGCAGCCTGACCTAATAAGTCAGCAGCAACAGAGTTAATACAGCTACCACCAACAACAATTAAGTTCTT
>NZER01000348.1 GCA_002690445.1 Candidatus Pacearchaeota archaeon | reverse complement strand
TTCTGGCGACCTCAGCCGCTCTTTACGGAGGAGCATTACCTGGGCAGTACCGTCAGGATGTTCAGCCTCACCAGCAAAACGTGGCTGGCGGACTCGGTCCAATTCCTGCTGTCGCGGGTTCTCTTGCCGAGACGGCCGAACCGCAGCCTAGCAGGGTCAGACCGGCCCATCTTACAGATGCAGCAATAGCGGCTACCCAGGCTCAGGAACAGAGCAGGTGGAATGTGATGATGAACCAGCTGCGCGCGGAGCAACCGTTACAACAACAGCCGCAGGCAGTCGATCTCCTTCAGCGTCCAACCACGACACAAAGCGACCTGGGCCGAGTACCTATTCCACAGGGAGTTACTGGTTCACAAGTACGTGGACTGGCGTCGTTCGGCAATGCGATCAGCTCGTCTCCCGGCGGGACATCCGTCCTTCCAGGCCCGAATCTAGGCCCCCTGGGGATCCCTGTGGCCCCACAGGACACCCGGAGCAACGCAGAGGTGTTCGGAGTCAGCCCCGAGCTGCAAGCCCGTGCGGACGCTGCTAGGCAGGCCATGAGGGAACGGGAGAGTCTTACCAAAGAGACGCTTCGACGGAAGATGGAGGGCATCCAGGAGCGTCGGGCAGCTCGTGAGGCCCAAGCGGACATCGACGCCGGGAGGGCTCCGTTGTCAGGGTCTACTGAAGCCGAACCTCTGGCTGCTGGAGAAGCTCCGTTGGAACTTGCGGACGCGTGGCGAGCCTACAAGACGCGCACTGGCGGGGCTACTGAAGCCGAACCTCTGGCTGCTGGAGAAGCTGTTCCCGAGATGATGAGTATGCGTCACATGAACGCTGCAAGAGAGGCAGATGCTCGCCGGGCTAGGATTGCTGCTCGCCGCATGGGCGCGATGGGTGGTGGCGGAGGTGGTGTCCCCAACCCTCTGCAATACCTGATGCGCAGGAATCCGAGTCAAGCTGCTGCACTTATGCAGCGGATGAGTGAGCTGCAGTCTGCTAACAACTACCGGCAGGGTATGCTGGCGAACCGCGATGCGGCCCTGAAGCAAGCTGGAATTGACTCGCGGGAACGAAACCTCTTGGCGGCCTTTGGATTGGGTCTTCGCCGTGAGGAGCACGAGAAAAACTGGAGCCCCGAGATGATGGAGATGATCCGGCGTGGAGCCACCGTTTCAGAAGCGTCCGCACTAGCAAGGGCTGGCCTAGGAGGGGCGGCTCGGGCGAGACTTGGTGCGTTGGGGATCGTCGGCGCAGAGACAGGTTCGGGATCACTCACCCCAGAGCTGACTAAGGAAATTCGAGATCGGATCGCGAGTGTTGCTAAGGCACCAGGAATCTTCTCTCCCAGATTTAATTTCGGTGCTGCTGACCTGAAAAACATCTCTGGTGTAGTTGCGCAGATTGATACGATGAAACGGCAGGGAATCATCACTGATGAAAACGAGGCCGCAGTTATGAAAGAGATTCGCAGGTCGATTCCCGCGAAAGTTTGGGCTGAGTACGATCGCGCCAAGCAATCTCGTTTCGACCATGATCGGGTGGCTGCTGGTGAGTTCGGGAAAATTTTCCAACCGGATGCGCACAAGACTAAGAAATAGCTATGCCGACACCGATAGAAAGACTGACCGGCGGGCGGTCACCGCGATCAGCTTTAGGGATCGGTGCCTCACCGTTATCACTCATCAACCGGCCACTTGCTACTGGTTTCGGCCGACCGTCGGAAATGTCTCCCGAGCAGGAGGCGTCTCTCACGAGTTCTCTGGCGAGTGGCGCTGTCAGTGGCCTTGGTTCGCTCGGCAACATTCTGGACTTGCCCGGAAGCACGGTCCGCGACATCGTTGGCGGTGAGAATCCAATCGACCAGTGGGCTCCGTGGAACTGGACGTCGTCCGAGCACCGTCTTGGAGAGCGGGAACTTGCTCGCAGACTGGGGCTGGCTGGATCGGAAGATACGTGGGCCAACTGGTCTGGGTCGCTTGCTTTGGGAATGGCTCTCGACCCGTTGACCTACATTGGAATCGGTGCGGCAACTCGCGCCGGTAAGCTGGCCGCCAAGGCTGGTGTTTCGGGGGCTAAGACAATACAGGCGGCGACCACCAAGGTTGCATCTGAGGGCAGTGAGGCGGTTGCCAAGCGTTTCGGCAAGAAGGTTGGCGCTCAGGTCGGAAAGCGTGAAGCGCACGCTACGATGACGATCGAGGATCTTCTCCAGTACGGAGCCCCATCTACTAAGAGCGCCCTGAAGCGAACTCTTGAGGCGACCTACGGCAGCGTAGACGATGGGCTTCGTGAGGTTGGCGGTGAGGTCTTGCGGTCAGGCGTCTCGCTGGATGTCCCGTTCATGGGCTCCTTGGGCTACAAGGTTCCCGGCAAGATTGCCAGTGGCTACAACCGCGCTGCGGATGCTGTCGGTGGTTTGATTTCGAACAGCCCGGTCGGCATCGCTGGTAGAGGGCTATTCGAAGCCGCGAGCGAGGGGTTCTTCAATCCCGCCAAGCAGAAGCTGGCGCGTCTCCGCTACGGCAATGCGCGAGCTGCTCAGATGCACGCGATGAAAGAAATCTTGTCATTCCGCGACGAGATGGCCGACTACACCGACATCTTCGCGAAAGAGACTGGGTTGGATGAGATCACTGGTACAGGCGGTGATCTGAATGTCGGAGACGTTGTTCTCGCCAGCGACCGAAAGAACAAGGCTCCCAACTACGGTCGAGTGTCTAGTGTCGACCAGCATGGCGCCGACGTGTTCTTCCAGAACCCCGATACAGGCGCGACGAAGACGGTCCCGTTCCTGCATAGCGATGGGGTGTTGGAAGTAGCGTTCCGTAAGGGGTCCGCTCAGGCTGACGACTACCGCAACGCGCAGCACATGATGACGGCGAGTGAGGTGGTTCGATTTACGGCTGAGAATGGATCATTCGAAAAGGCGTTGGAGCGTGCGTTCGGCCCGAATGCTTCAGCATCTCCTGCCCTTCGCGATAAGACGATCGAGATAGCTCGCATGATGCAAGATTCTCTAAGATCCGCGATGAAGGCTTACGAGCAGAGCGGCGGCAACGTCCGCTACATCGAGGCGCTGCACTACGAATACGCTCCGCGCGGCGTGAACCCCAAGCAAGCGGAGAAGCTGGGGTTCGAGTTCTCAGCTCGTGTTCGCAACCAGCGGTCTCGTGAAGAAGCGATTCGAACTATCCCCGCCGGAGTTGTGAATGACATCGTTATCGACACGAAACTCCGTACAGCTATTCGTGCTGGAAAGGGCGGCGAATACGTCGCTACCCATTACACGGAACACCTTGATGATGCGTTCCACGAAGTTGCGGAGGCCATGCACTACGCCGACGATGCGGGTACACCGCTTACTGGAAAAGACGCACACGCGGCGTCCATCGCCGACTGGGTCGATGGACGAAAAAAGAAGGCGATCTTCACCCGTAGCATCGTTGAAGACTTCTTCGACTACCACCGATCATTGGCCCGCGCGACCGCCAACCTGGAAGCGATCCAAGACACGGTTCTCGACCCGACGAACCATTTGCTGGCGGACGAAGGCGTTCCGCTGGCGAAGGTTTTCTCGCAGGCTGGACTGCGTACGGAAGACTTTGTCGAGCTGTCCGCTGGAGCCCATGCGGATCTGGTGAGGCTCACTAGAAACGACTCCATCCCTACGCACGTTCGCAGCGTTGAGGAACTCGTCCAATCTACAAACCTTTCCGAAGAGGCGATCCGCGACTTAATCGGTGACGAGCTAACTAGGGTGGCGGACCGGCCTCCCACGGCACTCGAAGCATTAGCTGAGCGTTCGGGTAAGTCGGTTGAGGAGCTGAGCGAGGTACAGGTCCACCCCGATGTTGCCAAAGCGATCAACGCTTCTCGTCGGGTTGAGGCGGATCCCGAGTGGCTGCAGTCCATCGGCAAGGCGATCGACTCCATTCACTCGTACTGGAAGTCCGGCGTGACGGTCGTGTTCGGAACACCCGCATTCCAGTCGCGGAACCTTGTGTCCGGCCAGCACATGAACATGGCAATGGGTCTGATGGAGAATCTGTCCGATCTCCGTTTGTACGCCGGATACGTCAAACATTCCTGGGACATGATGGTAGAGGCGAAAAAGAAGGGCGTGAAGGCCCTCGGCGATGCAGACCAGGAACTTCTTCGCGAGGTCGAAGCGTACGACCTACTCGGTCACTCGATGGAAACTGACATCACCGGTCAGGTGCGCAGAGGCGTGGTGCCGGAGAAGGTGACTGACATGAAGCAAACGATCTTCGACCAGCGCCAAAGGATCGCCCATACTCCCGTCACGTTCCTTCCCGAAGGCGGAAGATCCGCTAAGGCTCTAGACACAGCTCGGCTCATCGCTAACGTCGCTGGTCAGACGGGCGGCAAGATAAACCAAGGTGTTGAGTGGATCAACCGCGTCCCGATGTACATGTACCTAAAGAAGAAGGGGTGGGATCCGGTAGCTGCCGCGATGAAGGTCGAGGAGTTGCAATTCGACTACAGTCGGCTGGCTCCCTTCGAGCGCCGTGTGATGAAGCGACTAGTGCCTTTTTACTGCGTGCCGGATGACTGCGAGATTCTCACCAGAGAAGGGTGGAAGAAGGCCGACGCACTAACCATAGGTGAAGATGTTCTGACGATGGACCATTCCACCGGTGAGTCGGAGTGGGCACCGTGCGAGGATAAAGCGATCTTCGACTACAACGGTGTCTTGATGAACATGGTCAATAAACGGGACCATTATACGTTCACCCCTGACCATCGTTGGCCGATTAACCGCGACACAGGAACTCGTGCAGAAAGACACGGTGAAATTCGTAACATCGTGAGGGGATATGAACTTCGGGGCGGTTATCGAGTCCCACGGACTTCCGAGTTCACAGGAACAGAGAGTATCTGTACTCCCAGGGAGGCGGCGATCATCGGATGGATTGTCGGTGATGGCTACATGCGGACACGGAAGCGAAGTCCAAACCACACGGAATATCTCATCTACCAATCTCCCAAGAAGTTTCTGCGGGACATCATCGAGCTGGTCGGCGAGGATGGGTCCGTCGGGAATCCCCACCCGGATAGCGGCGTCGTTCCGATTCGCATCGTTGGGAAGTTCAGGAAGAGAATCCAGGAGCTAATTCGCACTAAAGACGAGTTCCCAGCGTTGGTCGGGAGAATGTCTCGCGAGTCAGCAGAAGCCTGCTATCAAGCGATGATGGACGCTGAAGGGTGTGGGTGCGGAGCGTACGCCAAGACAGACCGGGAGAGCAATTTTTTCGCCCAGCTCCCAGGACCCATTTTGGATGGGTTCCAGATGATCTGCCAACTCACCGGACGAGTGGCGCACATCAGCTCTCGCGGCGCGTATGTCTCTCACACTTTCAAAACGATCAAGTCATTCAAGTTGGGTCACGAGCATTACGCTGGTCGAGTCTGGTGCCCTCAGACCAAGCACGGAACTTGGATGATGCGACGGAACGGTCGGGTAATTTGGACCGGCAACACCTTCACCCGGCGCGCGGCTCCGCTCTTATACAAACGGATCTTAGAGAAGCCGGGTGGCGCTCTCGGCCAATCGGTTCGCGGCTACAACTACGGTGCTAACGAGGCGCAGAAGAGGCAGCAGGCTCCCCTGCCGAACTATATGAAGGACATCTTCGCCGCGAGCATCGGTGATTCCCCCGGAGAGGAAGGTGGTCAGCGTTACATCACGGGTGGCGGCTTGGCGATCGAAGACGCGACGGGTTTCCTTGGTGGTCCGCGCAACGCGATGTACGAAGCTGCTTCACGTACGAGCCCGCTGTTCAAGGCTCCCCTGGAGTGGATGACGGGCCAGAGTTTCTTCCAGCGCACTCCATTCGGCGGTCGGCCGATTAAGTCGATGGACCCCCCGCTCGGTCGAGCCATTGCTAACATTGGCGAGGTGACCGGTATGCGGGACAAAGACAAGGGTCCTGTTCGTCTCCCGTCATGGTTGGAGTACGGGATCTCACAGAGTCCGGTCAGTCGAGGTGTCACCCGAACCCGAACCGCCTTCGACCCGCGCAAGTTGCCATCCGGGTTGGGAGGCGAGGGTAAGCCTGTTGACCTCTTCTACAACGCGCTCAATCAGATGACTGGGTTCCGTGTCACGGATGTGTCACCCGAGGCCCAGAGACGGGCGACCCGAGAGGCGGCGATGCAGAGGATGCAGGATATGGGCGCCAGCACGTTGACTCGCCCCTACCTCAGAGAGGACCACGCAGATCGCATGTCTCCCGAGGAGCGGAAGGACTTCGACCTTATGCTGGACTTGATTCAGCTTCAGCTTCGTCGGTCGAAGGAAGAACGGGACTGAGGCTGGACTCGCCGAAGATTTTGTTCAAGATCGTTTGGTTGTCGTAACCGAACTTTTCAGCACCATAGATCACTTCGATGACATAGTCAGCTGCGACGTAGACCTCACCGTTGACCTCGCCGAACTTCCTGACGGGCATGGGCTCTAGCTCGTACTCGAATGATTTCCAGTCCCAACTAACGCCATTGGGCGCTGAGACCCAAGGACCGGGGTTACCACTGGTTCCCAAGCTTCGGACTCGACACCGGCAGCTTTGTCCGTTGGCAGCGGCGAGCATCACCTTGGCGGCGGCCTTCACTTCGTCACTCGTCATCTTCTTCACTTGTCGTCTCCTTGTGTCGTTCCAAGAGTTTCTCGGTAGCCGCTGTTAGGAACCCTTCTCGCTCCGCCTCCGTGAACCGCCCGAACCCTTCAGGTTCGGCGGTGTAGACTCGGTCTCCCCCAACGTCTGTGTAGTCAGCGGTGAATCGCCCATTGCGGAGACGGAGATACCCGATCATCACATCGCCGAGATCCACTTCGTACTGCTCTGGATGCGAACTACATGTGCACCACAGGCCACATCCCAAGATCGTGTAGATGGGATCTCCGCTGAACTTACTCATCGTGTGGTCCTTGTTAAATGAGGCGGGTTGGCTGGCTTGTGGATTCCGAATTTCGCCAGCCACCAGGAACGTCCTGGCCCCGCCGTTATTGAAAGGGGTTCCTACCCGACTCGATCAACTCTCCGCGTGACCATGCTTCGTCGAGTGGGCTGATGTCGTGTTCAGGGTAGGCTTCCCCACATCGCGGGCAGCACAACTCTTCGTAGTCCGAGAAAGCGGGAGCGGGTTTAAGGGAAACCAGGACTTCTCCCTCCCAGCCGCAGGTAAGATGTTGAATCATCGCCTCACCCTATCGAATGTCCGCCGAACTTCCCAAGGCCCATTCCAGCGGGACCTCTTGGGCCGAACTCCCCGAGTTGCTTTACGAGGTCAACCTGGACGTTGTCGTCTTGGCAGTTGTGGATATCCTCGTTAGCTTTCTCCCAGTCCGCCACCTCTTCCTCCAATTCCTTTACTCGTTTCGCGAGTACTCGGGCGGCGCCAAGGGCAGTTGTCATGTTGACCCGCATATCCCCTGACCACTCAACGGTATCCGCGATGTTCATTGCCCGTTCAATGGCCCTGTGTCTATCATCCATTTCCCAGTTTCCTTAGGAGTCCCAGTCCAGCGGCTGCGTCCAACGACTTCATCCAGTCCCGTCGATCCATGATTTCACACCCTTCCACATCCGCCAGAACCAGCTGACAGGATTAAAGCTACGGTCATCGCGAGTCTTTTCTAGGGAGTACCTCACCGCCATGACCATTTGATGGTGATTGGCGAGAGCGGCGGCTCGGTTCGTGTACCGAGCCGTGTAATCATCTAGAGGTCCACCGAACACCATCGTCTCCCACAGCACCGGCGGGCCTCCTCCCCAAGCGTGGTCTATACCCAAGAACACCGTGCTGATGAGGATATCGTCGATCTCTGTTCTCGCGACGATGCGATTGGCTCGCTCCATCCACATCGACCAAGCAGTTAGGTTGGGCTCTTGCACAACCTGTCCGTCGTCGGTTTCGATATACCTTCCAAGGTCCATCATCTCCAAACTCCTCCCGTGTCGCTGGGTGGTGACCCCTTCCGGGTGATGACATACTCCTGCCCGTTGTCTTCGAACCGAGTGACCACTACATCACTCGCGGGAGGATCTACCGGCGCAGGAACGTCTCCTGTTGACCCTGGCGTAAGTGGGATGGGTTCCAGCCCGTAGACCTCTTCGAAGTGCACGAGCGACGGGTCTCTCGGCAGTACGTGAGGAGCCTGTCCTGTTGAGTACCCGTAGAAGAGTCTCGGCGGGTCGTAGCTCATCACGCCGTGGTGGCTGGACTGACCTCTGAACTGGTGCTGGGCGTTGTGATTGTGACCCAGCTCGTGACACAACAGCTTTGCACATGCCATCAGTCCAGGTCGGTACGACGAGTCCAGATGATTGTTGACGTGGTCGCCGCACGTCCCGTTGTTGAACCAAGCAACTCCGATCTGACTTCCCGGTTGGTTGGTCGCCTTGATGTGGATGTTGTGTTCGCTCCCGTTAGGACCGTCGAAGACTTCGATGTGCTGGACTCCCAGCAGACGGTATGCTTCGACGCTCAGCCACATCGCCACGTCGATCATGGGGCGGCCAGAGTTGATGTCGAAGATCTCTTGTCGGCTCCACCTCCAGACACCAGCCTCGACGATCTGTTCCAGCTCTGCTGCGGTTACGGGCCGCAGGTAATGTTCGGGGAAAGTGTCCTTGTCGATGAAGAACTTGACGGCGTGTCTCTCGGGGAAGCTGGGGTAACACCCGATTGGAAAGCTACCGGACCCCGACTTGGCTGCGAGCATTCTTTCGTGCAGTTGCTTCAATCCAACTGCGGACTCTTCATCCAGATCCAGACGACCTGAGATCACACCTGGATCTGCTAAGGCGATCTCTTCGTCGGCCTCGTCAGGGTGGAAGCACATGCGGCCACTGATAGCCTCGATGGCTTCGTCGGTGACGATCCGGCTGGACGCGGAGTCGCTGTCCAAGTCTGACAGGGATACGTCACATCCCCACCCCATCGCCTTGAGTAGTTGGTTTGTGTTCATTCGCGCAGGTCCCCTTCCTTAAGCTTCAGCCGAACCTCGATTCTATCCGGCAGCATCGGCAGGTCGGGCAGGTCGATCTGCAGAGTGACGCCGTCGTGAATGTCTTCCAGCAACGCTGCTAAGGTCGAGTGGAGTTCCTCGATTGCGTTGGTGGCTGTCTCAGCCGTGTCTTGGGCGTCGTTCATCGTCGCGTGAGCGTGGCCCTGTAACTCGTCGAGTCGTCTTCGTAGTCGTCCCATGTCATCGCCTTCTTCGGGAGATTCTCATCCGCCGATTTTGCCTTGGATAAGGGTTAGTAACAGTTTCAGCAGGAGTCCCTTGAGCGCCTCCGGGTTGTCCCTCGCTTGGATCAACTCGATCACGAGGGCTATGAACTTTGGGCTGATGAACTCCCCCCCCGAGAGACCTTCAGCGATGGCGGCCAGGGAGTCGCCGATGTTCTCTCCCTGCGGATCTCTCTTGTTTAGTTCCTCCAGAAGCTTCGTGTCGAACTCAGCCCAGTTTGCTTCCTGGTTGAACATGTCTTTGGTGATGAAGTCGAACGACGACTTGCGTTCTTTCATCAGCGGAGCGATCGAGTTGTACTTACCCGACTCCCAGTCTTTGGCAAGGGTGATGTAGAGCGCGGAAAGGGTCTTGCGGATGTCGTCCTTGGCGGTGTGGCTCGGCACTGCGTTGACAAGCTTCGTGACAGCGGACTGGATGGTTCCGTCGGTGAAGACAGGGCCATCGCCACCGGTTGTCGGCGATTCTCCCAGCCGTATCGGTGTGACGATCACAGCTGACACACTCTTGTCACTTCCGACGACAACCTTGATGTAGTGTTCGCCGGTCGGCAAGTTGTCGAGCACGAGCACTTGCTGGGCGTGGGCGGTCACGGCGAGCAGCAGCAGTGCGAGGGTGTAGCCTACTATCTTCATAGCGGTCTCCTGGGTTAGAAAAGTAGGTGAGTGGTCAAAGTCTTCTCGTTGGATGAACCCGTCAGCTAGTCAGCTACACGTCGCAGCTCGTCAGCGAACGCTCGTTGGTAAGTTATTGCGTATGACCCAGTCGGCAAGGCGACGTTGCCGTGCTCGGGGTGGGTGATAACAGCGCGACCTGTCACCTCGACAACCGGCCCAGTCAAGGCGTCACTGTCCTGATCGTAGACAGTCGCTCCTCCCTCGACGATGTGTCGAGAGCCTTGAGTTGTTCCGGGAGCCAGCTGCCGCTCATTGGTCTCCGTCAGGCCGCTGGGCAGTTCGTCGAGTAACGTGATGTACAGGTCTCCCTGCCGCCAGTAGTCGCCAGGGGTGGCTGCCTCTGGGAACTGCTGCTCGCTGTCCGACTGGATAGCTTCGGCCGACGACTTGACTTGCTCAAACACTTTCGTTGCGGTTGTCATTTCAGCTTGCTCCTATGCAAAAACCGTTTTCGGAATTTCGTAGCCACGCTTGTGCGCCACTACACGTCTCAATACTCGGGTCAACCTCCAAGCTATACACTCGGGCGGTTGATGGGCACGCGCCAATCAGCACACGCATGTCTTCAATCTCAACCAGAGCCTCTCGTGTCTGCTCGATCTCATTGGTCCGTTGGTCGATGATGGTAGCCCCCGATTCATCTAGATACCGCTGCCAACCAAATCGTTCAATGCGGACTCGCTTTATCTCGGCGTTCTCTTCGTCGCGGATTTGTTCGAGCGTCTGTGTCGACGGATTCATGACGATCTGCTCGTCAACCCGCACGCCGCCGATGGCCCAGACACCAAACCCATCCCGGTATCGGCAGGCCATGCCGGACTCGTTGTGCAACCGCCCCTCGTCGTCCAAGTGCAGCTCACTGTGGCGGTGTTGCAGCACTACCAAATTTTCATAAGGCGACCACCATCCACAGTGCTTGGCTAACTCGATCAGCCCATCGAGTTTCTTGCAACATTCGAGACCGCATTCGTCGCGAAAGAATGCGTGAAACGCCAACCAGTGAGCATCATGGGAACCCCCGACTTGAGCCCCGACTTGAGCCCTGACTTGAACCCCGACTTGATCCCAGACTTGAGCCCAGACTTGAGCCCCGACTTGATCCCCGACTTGATCCCCGACTTGATCCCCGACTTGATCCCTGACTTGATCCCTGACTTGATCCCC